>DASPMH010000490.1:0-7242 GCA_035627175.1 Terriglobales bacterium
CCCCAGGCGTGCGCCCCCTTTCCCAAAGGGCTGAGGCTATCGCCGGCGAAAGCCTCAGCGCCGCAGGCGCGGGGGACTTCTGCGAGCAACCCAAAGCCTACCTGCCGCCGTATTCCACCGTCGCCAAGGCTACGGTGGGCCCCCTGGATCAGTGCCGATGGCGATCCCCCAGGGACGCTCCCCTGCCGGAATGGTGCGGATCACCTGCAGCGTGTGGGTGTCGATCACCGAGATGTCGTTGGAGAGGCCATTGGCGGTGTAGAGCTTGGCGCCGCCGTCGGCGAGGGCGATGCCCCACGGTCGCTGACCGACAGAGATCTCCGCCTCCAGACGCAAGTGACGCGGATCGCGGGCGTCGAGAACCGCGACCGTATTGCCGCGTCCGGTGGCGACATAGACGCGCGGCAGATCGACCGCGACGCCGACCGGCAGCTGCATCGGCTGGGAGAAACGGTAAGTGCCGATGACGTGGTGCTGCGCCACGTCGACCACCGACAAGGCCCGACCTACCTCGGCCGAGACGAAGGCGAGCTTACCGTCGGCGCTGAAGGCGGCATCGCGCGGGCGAGCCTCGACCAGGAAGCTAGCCACCACCTCGAACTTGCCGGTGTCGATCACCGAGACGGTGTTGCTGGTCTCGCCGGTGACATACACCCAGCGCTGATCGGGACTGATCGTCACCCCTTCGGGCTCGATGCCGACGACGGCGGTCGCGACCAGCTCGCCTTTGATCAGATCGACGATCGAGGCGGTGCCGACGTCTTCGTTCGAGACGAACAACCGCGGCGGCTCGGCGGCGAGGGCGAACTGCTCTGGGTCCGAGCCTACCGGGATCCGCCGGATCATCCGGCGCTGCACCGTGTCGATCTCGGCGACGCCTTCGTGGAAATCCGCGCCGGCGTCACGGGGACGGCTGACGGCGACGTAAATGCGCGCATGCCCGCGCGGATCGACACGAATGCCGCGCGGACGGCCGCCGGTAGCGATCGTCGCAACCACTCTGTCGCTCGCGGTGTCGATCACACTGATCGTGCCGGACCACTCGTTGGAGACATACGCCAGCTCGCCGGCACTGACCGCGGCGGGTGCGAGGGCAAGGCTGACAGCGACGATGCAGGTGAAGCGCGCAAGCATCTCCGCATCGAAGCATCGCCGCGGCGGCGGCGAAAGAGCGGCAACGTCCCCTGCGCCAGGGTCGCTAGCGTGCAAGGCTCAGCCGAGTGCGGTACAAGCTGCGGCCCGCGCCACCGGCGCAATCGAGACGAGGAGGCGAAGGAAACTGGCGATGAACGAGCACCCCGCGAGCAGCGCATCCGACGAGCAGATCGAAGCGGCCATCGCACGGGCGCGACAGAGCCCCTTCTACCAGCGTCACCTCGACGGCATCGCCATCCGCAGCCGCGCCGAGCTGAGGCGGGCGCCGCTGACCACCAAGGATCATCTCCGCGATGCGAGCCCGAACGGCATGCTGATCGTACCGCGCGAGCGGGCCTGGCATTACCACGAGACCAGCGGCACCACCGGCGAGCCGATCTCGACCTGGTGCGGCCTGCCGGAAGTGCAGCAGATGGGTGCGATCGTACACCGCATGACGCCGGAGCTGTCGCAGCCGTCGATGCTGCTCAACCGCTTCCCGCTGTTCGCCCCGGTGTCGTTCGTCTTCGAAGAAGCGATGCGCACCGCCGGCTACTGCCACATCGCCGCCGGCAACCTCAGCTGGGACGTGCCCTTCGATCGGGCTCTCGATTTTCTGATCCGGCTCGAAGCGACTGCACTGAGCAGTTTGCCTCTCGAGCCGATTTTGCTGCGCGAGGTCGCCCGCACCAAGGGCATCAGCCTGCCCGGCGCGGTCGAAGCGCTGAAGGTTCTCTTCCTCGGCGGCGCGATCCTGCCACCGGCGATGCGGCGGATGATCGAGAGGGACTTCGGCGCGCGCATCGTCGAGATCTACGGCTCGAACGAAACCTTGCTGATGGGCGTCGGTTGCACCGCCGGCCGCTTGCACGTCTCCGAAGAGCTGGTCGAGATGGAGCTCCTCGACGCGCAGAGCCAGGTACCGGTAGCGCCGGGCGAGCTCGGCGTGGTGACCATCACCAGCCTGGTGCACACCGTCGCTCCGCTGGTCCGCTACTTCACCGGCGACCTGGCGCGCGCCCACGTCGACGCCTGCGCCTGCGGCACGCCGGGGAGGACCATCGAGGTGTTCGGCCGGTTCGACGACGTCATTCGCTGGAACGGTGTCCGCTTGAGCCACTACGAGCTGCTCGACGCCTGCTACGACTTCGTCCCGAAGCTCGGCGCGCGCATCTTCTTCGTGGTGATTCAGCCTGACAAGCTGCGCTTGCTGGTCGAGGTCGACCATCCTGCCAATCGACTCAATCCCAGCGCCGAGAGCGAGCTCGCGGCGCGGGTGAAGATGCCGATCGAGGTCGAGTATCTCGCCGAGAACGACGTCCTCGATCGCAGTGCGCTGTTCCGCACCCCGAAGATCTACAAGCCGAGCCAGATCAGCGACTGGCGCGGCAGCGGCCGCAAGACCATCACCATCATGGAAGCGCTGCTCGAGTGGCCCAAGTTCGACAGAGCGACGATCTACCACCTGATCCGCCGCCAAATCGCCAGCGCCCGCCGCCGCCGCCGCTTCCTCCGCGACAAGCCCGCGTAACGTCGCAGACCAACGATGTAGCTGCGCTCGGTAGAGCGCGGCAGGCCAACCATGTAGCTGCGCTCGGTAGAGCGCGGCAGGCCAACCATGTAGCTGCGCTCGGTAGAGCGCGGCAGACCAACCATGTAGCTGCGCTCGGTAGAGCGCGGCAGACCAACCATGTAGCTGCGCTCGGTAGAGCGCGGCAGACCAACACCATGTAGCTGCGCTCGGTAGAGACTGTCGATTTTCTCGGCTCAGGCGGCTGTTAGACCTTGAAGCGGGCTGAGTGAGTACCTATCACCCCCCACCGTGGAGGAGCGGTGGATGGGGCGGATTCAACGACCGACGCACCGAGTTGTGACCGAGGCGCAACGGCAGTTCGGGTTCGTTAGAGAAGCGAGCGAACCGCAGGACACACCAGAAAGCGCGAGCGCCGACGATCACTTCATCGACGACACGCCAACGATCGAAATCGGTGACGTGAGCCTGGAGAAGATGCTGGTTACATCCGGCATGGGCTGGGTCATTCAGCTGCGCCGAATTCTCCACCAGCTGGATTACTCGCTGCTGATAGGGCGGTACTCGCGCCGTGGGCGCAAGGCATTTCACCCCCGGACCGTGATCGGGCTGATCATTTACGGCTTGTTTCGCAAGCGTAGCGCACTGCGAGAGCTCGAAGATCTCAGCGTGCTGGACATCGGAGCATGGTGGATCTGCGGCGGACGCCGCATCGATCACAGTACGATCGGCAGTTTCGTACGGATGCACGAGGAAGCCCTAGGTGACGACTTTCTTGAAACGGTCACGGCATGGGTGGTGCGCCAGCTCAAGCTGAAACCGGGAATCAGCACGATCGACGGCACCGTGGTGGAGTCTGCTGCGAGCCGCTGGCGAGCGATCAAAGCCGAGGCGGCAATCCAAGAGGCGAAAGAGCGGCAGGAACAGGCGGAAAACAATGAGAAGGATTGCGATCTGCAAGCGCAAGCGGCGGTCGCACAGGAGATTGCGGAGAAGGCCGAGGAGCGCATTGAGATGCGCCAGAGCTATGGCCGTCCTACCGACACCGCGACGGTAGTGGTGGGAGACCTCGATGCAGTGGTGCAACCGCGCAAGGACGGGGTGAAGCGGCCCGCATACAAGGTGTCGACGATGATGCTGGAGGGGCAGGTGATCGTCGGCCAATACGTCCACCCCAGCAGCGAAAAGGCTGCGGTGGAGCCGCTTCTGGAGCAGTACGAGCGAGTCGTCGGTGGATTGCCCACGCGCCTATTGATGGATGCCGGACTGCACAGCCCACCAATTCTTGCGGCGCTATGTGAGCGTGGAATCGATACGCTTTGTCCATCGGGGCAAGCATTCGGGGACGACGACTGGCAGCGCAAATCGAATGGCGAGAAGTTTTCACGAGCAGACTTCCGCTACGACCAGCAAACCGACACGTATGTGTGTCCGGCGAAGGCTGTCCTGAAGTTTCAAGGTACCGGAAGTAGCCGGGGGCAGAGCTATCGCACCTATGGAACGGATCAGTGCGCGAAGTGTGAGCTGAGGGATAAGTGCACGACCGACAAGAGAGGTCGTCATGTGAAGCGGATGGAAGGCGCGGAGTACAGCGATGCGATGGCGGCGGTGCTGGAGCAACCGCGGGCGCGCGAGCTGTATCGTCGGCGGATGGCGCTGGCGGAACCGGTACATGCGGAGCTCAGAGAGCGCTTCGGCCTAAGACGATTCAGGCGGCGTGGACTGCGAATGGTACGTGCCGAGTTCGCGCTCTACTGCCTCGCATTCAACCTGAAGAGAGTACTCGGGAAAGCGATGATTGCGGCCGTTATCGTCCATCGAGACCGCTTAGGCCGTATGTACGTCGTAGCCATCGTCCTGAGGGCCTAACCGCCCGGAGGGACGCTCCGGCCGTCTCGCAACCTCCAGCTCATGGGCGCCGGCTCCCCCGTCAGATCGTTCGTTTATAAACAGTCTCGGCAGAGCGCGGCAGCCAAGGCCCACCCGATTGCCGCCGCCCACCGCCGGCAGCTACAGGCACCGTGTAGCTGCGCTCGGCAGAGCGCGGCCCGGCCGGCGTACCCCCGGTACGCCGCTGCACTAGGGCTCCTGTGCCTTGTCGCCATTTCGAGAGCCTGGTAGGAGTCGCGTCGCACTTGGATCTCGGTCGTCAACCGGGGCGTGCTCAGTGAGGAGGGACCGGGATGAATCTCGATGCTCGTTCGAACAGTGGCCTGGGCTCGGTGTTTGGCCGACGATCGCTCTCATTCGCATTCTACCTGGCCGTCGCCACCACCTTTTCGCTCAGCGCGTCGGTCCCCGTCGCTGAGGCCGTGTGCTGCGTTTGCTCTTGCGGTTGTACCCCGTGCGGCAGTTGCGGTTCGCCCGGCTGCTGCGGCTCGGGCACGATCACGACGATGGCCGAGTGCTCGATGGCTTGCGCCAGCACGTGTTCGGGCACGATGTTGCGGTTCTCCGAGGATGGCGACTGCTCCGGTGGCGTCGCCGACAGTTGCGGCTCGGGCACCAATCTTTGCATTGAAAGAACCGACACCGGCTTTTGCAACAGCATGCCGACGGCCACTCCGAGCGAGACTCCCGTCCCTACTGAAACCCCAACTCCCTCGCCGACGCCGGTCGGTGCGGCTGACGGCGAGGTCTGCAGCAGCCCGACCGAGTGCGCCTCGGGGAACTGCGTCGACGGCGTCTGTTGCGCTGAGGCCACCTGCCCGGCGGGACAATCGTGCGACAACCCGGGCTCCGCAGGCATTTGCTCGCTCGATGCGAGCGAGCGCGTACCGGTGCTTTCCGGCGGCGGCGTGCTCACGGCGACGTTGCTCCTGCTCGGGCTCGGAAGCTTCGCGGTGCGGCGTCGCCTTCGGCGAGGGTAGAAGCGCCTGCCGCCGTCTACCGACGGCAGCTACAGCTACCCTGCCGCCGTCTACCGACGGCAGCTACAGCTACCCTGCCGCCGTCTACCGACGGCAGCGCCCAGCTCGCCTGCCGCCGTCTACCGACGGCAGCTACAGCTACCCTGCCGCCGTCTACCGACGGCAGCTACAGCTACCCTGCCGCCGTCTACCGACGGCGCTACAGCTACCCTGCCGCCGTCTACCGACGGCAGCTACATTTCGAATCCTCCGCGGGTCTGCAGCGAGGCCGTGCGCGGAACTACTTCGATGACGCGGTTGCTGCGGCGCGGGAACGAAACGGCCCGGCGGCCGACCTGAAGCCGGAACGGCGTCGCGTCACCACTGCCGATCGTCGCTGCAATGGAGCTCGTGCGCACCGTCGCACCCGTCAAGACGATCATCCGCCGGATGGCGATGCGGCTCTGGCGCGCGTCGGGCCGAACTACATCGACCAGCGCTTGATCCGCATACAGCTCGCTGAAACGCGCGGTGCCGCGGATCGAGCCGAGCACCTCGATCGAGTCGGCAATTCCGCCATCATTCCCCAACAGGCTGAAAGTCATCGCACGACCAGACTGAACGTTGAGCAGCGAGAGGCGATCGGCCTGCACCGATACCCCGCGTGGCCGTGCCGACATCAACAGCTGCGCGATCGATAGCTCGCGTCCTTCGCCGGCGAGAACTGCGTCGAGCTCGCCGGTGGCGACGGTGTCGATTGCCGCATCGCCATCCTGCAAGCGGAGGTGGAGTCCGCGCGCGGTGACGCTGTCGGCCGAAAGGTCGCCCTCACCCAGCAGTGACAAGTAGGCCCAACCTTGTTCCGACTCGGTGGCGGCGAGATTCAGATCGCGATTGCTGGTGCGCAGATACAGGTCGCCGCCATGCCGCGCGCTGACGCGAGCGTCCGTGCCGATACGGATCGCATTGTTCGAAGTGCCGATGTCGCCGAGCGCGATCAAATGGACGCTATCGCCACCAAGCAGGTTGGTCGCCGCCCCGGTCAGCGTATTGAGGATGTCGCCATCGGCGGACAGTGCGATCGCGCCGCTGGCCGAGCGCACCGCCCCCAAGCTCAGATCTTCTGTGCTGGCGAGCGCAATGCCGTCATTGGCCGTTGCTGTCAGGCTGGAGGTGATGACACGAACCGGACTCGCTTCGATTCCGATGTGACCCGCAACCGCCTGTAGCTCGATCGCACTGGCAGTCAGATTGGTGACGTCTGTCGTTTCGTCGTTGAGAATCGAATCCGCTGCCAACACCCACATCCGACCCGCCGTCTCGGCTGTACCGAGGCGAACATCGCCCCCGTAGGCGTACAGACGGGTATCGTTGCCCGCGTTGATGCGGTCGACGATCAAATCGCCGGCGCCATCGAGCACGAGCCAGAGGTCGCCACCGGCTTCGATCTCCTCGACAATCAGGCCGCCGGCGTTCCCGACCAGATAAATGGCGCCGGTGGCAGTCGCGGTGAGACGCTCGGCAATGAGCTCGACGAACCGTTGGTTCGGACCGATCGCGCCACCGGCGTCCAGATCGACCACGCTGCCAGCGACGTCGGCGCCACCGTCACCCGACGCATCGGCGATGTCGCCGGACGCGCGCAGGCGGGCAGTTCCCGCTGCCGCGACATAACCGAGTTGCAGATTGCCCGCAGCGACTTCCAGGTCGACGTCACCGCTTATGGCG
>DASPMH010000491.1:0-23056 GCA_035627175.1 Terriglobales bacterium
GGCTGCTGCCGCAGCCAAGTCGCAAAGGCATCGACTGTGCGCAGGTAGTCTGGATCGCTGATGCCGCCGGGCTCTCCGGAAGGGAGCGAAAAGCTGAAGCCGTAGAAACCGGTCAGGCTGTCGACCGCCAACTCGGTAGCGCGGCGGAAGTGATTGTCGCGCTCGAAGTACTGCACCGGCCGGTCATTGATCTCGAGCCGCAGGAGTTGCAGCGATAGCACGATCGCGATGCAGCTCCCGACTGCGAGCAACGGGCGCCGGCGCCGAATGACGATCTCTGCCAGCCGCGGCATCACCCGTGAGGTCTGGTCGGCGCGCACCCGCAGCGGCAGCAGGGCGACCAAGGCCGGCAGGAAGGTCATCGAGTAGAGCCAAGCGAGGCCGATGCCGATCGCGGTGATGTTGCCGAGCTCCCGCAGCGGCGGCGCGTCGCTGGTGTTCAGTCCGAGAAAACCGATTCCCGTCGTCAGTGTCGTCAGCAGAATCGGCTTGGCGTTGACGCGCATGCATTCGATCAGAGCGAGACGCTTGTCATGGCCGCCGCGCATCGATGCTGAGATGGTCATCAACAGATGTACGGCATCGGCGATGGCGAGGGTCATGATGATCAGCGGCGCCATCGCGCTGGCGCTATCGAGCTCGAAGCCGAGCCAACCGGCGCTGCCGAGGGCGGCGGTCACCGACAGCACCACCAGCAGTAGCGTCGCCACCACTCCGGCGAGCGAGCGCAGAAAGAACGCCAGGGCAGCGGTCAGCAACACCCCGACCAGCGGAAACAGGAAGCGAGCGTCGGCGCGTGGAGCTTCGGCGAAGGCGGTCGACAGCATCGCCGTGCCGGTAACTTCGATACGCGCCCCGGGCATCTCGCGCTGCATCTGCTCGGCGAGAGCCAGCGCTGCGTTGGTCGATTGCGCCGCTTCGCGGTTGTCGCGGCCCGGCAAGTAGAGACGAACATGAATCCCGGTGGTGCGGCCGTCGGCCGAGATCAGCCGGCGCAGCAGCGCGGGCTCGGCGAAGGCGATGCGGCGGATCTGTTCGAGCTCCTCAGCTGTCAGCTGCTTGGCATCGACGACCAGATCGTCGACGATCAGCTCGTCGCCGTCGGCGCGGGTGTGCTGAAAGTTGGTCAGCGAGTCGACGCGGCTGGCGAACGGTAATTTCCAGGCAAGGCTCGTCCAACGGTCCAGTTGCACCATCGTCGCGCGGCTGAAGACCGCCCCGTCCGGCGGTTGAATCACAAACAGCAGGAAGTCGTTCTTGGTGTAGATCTTCTCGAGCGCTTCGAAGGCACGCAACTGCGGGTTCTCGGCGCTGAAGAAGACGCGGAAGTTGTTGCTGAAGGCCAGCCGGGGCGCGCCCGCGCCGAGCCCTGCCGCCGAGGCCAGCGCGATCAGGACCACCAGCCAGCGGTAGCGAAGGACCCATTGGATGTGACGCTCGGCAAATGGCGGCGCGACCATCGGTGGCGCCGGTCAGGCGACGCGGAATTGTTTGCGCGACTCGACGACCAGGAAGACCGCCAGCGCCATCAACAACAGACAGACGACACCGTTGACGCCGGTTGCGCCGAACACTCCCGTTTCCGCCACGCGGCGAAAGGCCGTGCCGATCTGGATTGCCAGCGACCATAGCGTCACCACCATGACGAAGATCATCGGGATCAAGGTGTACCAATAACGCCGCCCGCCGCGGCGCAGCCAGACGGAGATCGCCAGTAAGGTCAGCGCGGCGAGCAGTTGGTTGCTGGTGCCGAACAGGGTCCAGAACAGCCGATACGACCCTTCATCCGCCAAGCTCATGCTGACGGCGGGGGTGAGAATGGTGATCGCGGTCGCAGCCACCGCTCCGGCTTTGGTGCGCCAGCCGAAGAGCTCCTGCAGGATGTAGCGCCCGAGCCGGGTGCTGACGTCGAGCGTGTCGAAGACGAAGGTCGAGAACGCCATCGCGCCGAAGGTCGTCGCGAAAGCGAGATGCTCGGGGCCGATCAAGAAGGTCAGGAATCGGCCGAGCCCTTCGCCATAGACGGTACCCGGAGCTTTGCCGGCGAGCCCGTCACTGCTGACGATCATCACTGTGGCCAAGGCAATCAGGGCGACGAGGCCTTCGAGCAACATCGCGCCGTAGCCGATCGAGCGACAGTCGGACTCGCGCGCAATCTGCTTGGAGGTCGTGCCGGAGCAGACCAGGCCGTGAAAGCCGGAGCAGGCGCCGCAGGCGATGGTGACGAACAAGAACGGCCACAACGAGCCAGTCGCCCCTGGTGCCGTCCATCCTTTGAAGGCTGGTTGCTCGATCGGAAAGCCGCCGAAGCAGATGCCGATCATGCCGACCAAGAGCGCGAGATAGAGCACGAAGCCGCCGAGGTAGCCGCGCGGTTGCAGCAGCATCCACACCGGCATCAACGAAGCGACGAAGCAGTAGCCGAGAATCAGCATCGCCCAGGTACGTCCGTCGAGGATCAACCAGGTCGACAGCTCGGTGCCGAGCCACACCACCGCAAGGGTCGCCGGCACGAAGATGATGGTCATCAGCCACAGCGCCGGCCGGAAGCGCTCGGTCAGGCCACCCATCAGCAGCGCCAGCAACAGGTAGAGCACGCTGGCGGCGGCGACCGCGCCGCCCGGATGAAAGGTGAAGTTGCTGCCGGCGAGATCTTCGCCGCCGCTGACGAAGGTGCTGGCGGTGATGTCGGCGAAGGCGATGATCACATAGATCAAAGCGATCCAGATGAAGATCATGATCGCCAGCCAGGCACGGTCGCCCAAGGTGCTGCGGACGATCTCGGCAATCGATTGGCCGTTGTGGCGCACCGAGGCGATCAGGCTGGAAAAATCGTGCACTGCGCCGATGAAGATGACGCCGAGGCCAATCCACAGCAGGCAGGGCAGCCAGCCGAATTGCATGCAGGCGAGGATCGGTCCGGCGATCGGCCCAGCCGCGGCGATGGCACTGAAGTGCTGGCCGAGCAGGTAGAAGCGCGGCGTCGGCACGTAGTCGACGCCGTCGTTGAAAACCACCGCCGGCGTCCGCCGCTGATCGTCGAGGTGGTACTGTGCGGCGATGAAGCGTCCGTAGGCGACATAGCCGACCGCGAGCACCGCCATAGTCGCGAGCGCCACACCGCTGAGCATGGGGCGGTGATGGCAGCGGCGGGCGGGGGAGTCAAATCAGGCTTGGGGGCTTGCGGGCTTGAGGGCTTGGGGGGCTGGGAGGTTCGCGGAGCGTGGGGGATTAGGTCACTGCCCGTAATACTCGCTGGCATCGAAGTGGTAGTCGCGCTCGCTGCCGTCCGCCCTGCGAACGCGGATGATGTCGTACATGCGGCGCTCGCGGCTGATCAGCGTCTGCCGCACGCGCGACCAGCGATCCGGCTCACCCTCGCGTGCTTCCAAGTAGGCATACTCCGCCAGCACCCCTTCGACCGACCCGACCGCGCCGAGGACGACTACCGCCTGCTCGTATGAGCTGCCATCGCCCCCCGCGAAGGAAATCTCGCTGCGGTGCAACTTGGCGACGATGTCCTTGTCCGTCGGGTATTCGCTGTCGTCGTCGATCGACCGCGCCGTGCAGCCGGCACTGGCCAGCGCGGCGGCGAGGAGAAGGATGCCCGCGCGCATCGTGGTCGAGCTCAGTCGAGCTGCAGCCGGGGTTTTTCGGGATGCGGCCGGTACAGCAACACCACGTGGCCGAGGAGGCCGCACAGGGCGGCTCCGGTCGCTGCCGCCAGCTGCTGCGCCATCGCCTTCTTGTCCTCGGGCTCACGCATCTGCACTTTGATCAGCTCATGGTCGAGCAGCGCCTGCTCGACCGCGGCGATCACTTCGTCGCTGACACCAGCCTGCCCAACCTGCACGACGGGCTTGAGGTGATGCGCCAAGGCGCGCAGCTTGCGCCGTTGCTTGGAGTCGATCTCTGTCGCAGCCATGGCGGCGCAGTCTGAAGCAGCCGGCCCACTTACGCAACGACCGCATCGCGGCCGGCGCATGTAGCTGCGCTCGGCAGAGCGCGGCTTGATCAACCGGGCGTGTAGCTGCGCTCGGCAGAGCGCGGCTTGATCAACCGGGCGTGTAGCTGCGCTCGGCAGAGCGCGGCTTGATCAACCGGGCTAGGGCGAATCCCCGAAATCGCCCGCGCCTGCGGCGCTGAGGCTTTCGCCGGCGAAAGCCTCAGCCCTTTGGGAAAGGGGCGAACCCCGCCCTTACAACCGGACGTCCCGCTTGGCCCTGCGGCTGATTTCAGGTTTGTTCGTCACATGACTACACGCTGCGACCTGTTGGTGATCGGCAGCGGACCGGCCGGGGAGGGCGCGGCGATGCGCGCCGTCAAGGCGGGACGCAAAGTGATGGTCGTCGAGCGCTTCGCCGAGGTCGGCGGCAGCTGTACCCACTGGGCGACGATTCCGAGCAAGGCGCTGCGCTTCGCGGTGCGACAGGTGATGGAGGTCGAGCGCAGCCCGATCCTGCGCGATCTGATGCGCTCGCAGCGGCTCGAGTTTCCGCAGCTGGTCGGCAGCGCCGGCGGAGTGGTCGGCAAACAGGTCGATCTGCGCCAATCATTCTATGAGCGCAACGGCGTACGCCTGATCAGCGGCACGGCACGCTTCGCCGATGCCCATGCCGTCGAAGTCGAGATGCCGAGGGGAGCCAAGGAACGGGTCGAGGCCAAGGCCTTCCTGATCGCCGTCGGCTCGCGCCCGTACCATCCGCCCGACGTCGACTTCAGCCATCCGCGCGTCTTCGACAGCGAAAGCATCCTGACGCTCGACCGCACGCCGCAATCGATCACCATCTACGGCGCCGGTGTCGTCGGCTGCGAATATGCCTCGATCTTCCGCAACCTCGGCGTCAAAGTGAACCTGGTCAACACTCGCGCCCGTTTGCTCGAGTTTCTCGACGAGGAGATCACCGACGCGTTGTCGTACCATCTGCGCGAGCAAGGCGCGTTGCTTCGCAACAACGAGGAGTACACCGCCGTCGAGATGGTCGGGGACGACGTCCTGGTCCATCTCAAATCGGGCAAGCGGTTGAAAACCGACGTCTTGCTGTGGGCCAACGGGCGCACCGGCAACTCCGACAATCTCGGCCTCGAGAAGCTCGACATCCCGATCGACAGCCGCGGCAATCTCGCGGTCAATCGCAATTACCAGACGGCGCAGCCGCACATCTACGCGGTCGGCGACGTCATCGGTTTCCCGGCGCTGGCGAGCGCGGCCTACGATCAAGGGCGCTTCGCCGCGGCCCATTGGCTCGACGGCGAGAGCCAGGAGCTGGTCGAGCTGATCCCGACCGGCATCTATACGATCCCGGAGATCAGCTCGATCGGTAAGACCGAACGCGAGCTGACGGCGGCCTCGGTGCCGTACGAGGTCGGCCACGCCTTCTTCCGCAGCATCGCGCGCGGGCAGATCACCGGACAGACCGTCGGCATGCTCAAGCTGCTGTTCCACCGCGACAGCCTGCAGATCCTCGGCATCCATTGCTTCGGCGACCAAGCTGCCGAGATCATCCACATCGGCCAGGCGATCATGTCGCAGCCGGGCGAGCTCAACACCATGCGCTACTTCGTCAACACCACTTTCAACTATCCCACCATGGCCGAGGCCTACCGCGTCGCCGCCCTAAACGGCCTCAACCGCATTTGACCGCGAGCGCTGTAGCTGCGCTCGGGCAGAGCGCGGCTTGATCCACCGGGACGCGTGTAGCTGCGCTCGGGCAGAGCGCGGCTTGGTCCACCGGGACGCGTGTAGCTGCGCTCGGCAGAGCGCGGCTTGATCCACCGGGACGCGTGTAGCTGCGCTCGGCAGAGCGCGGCTTGGTCCACCGGGACGCGTGTAGCTGCGCTCGGGCAGAGCGCGGCTTGGTCCACCGGGACGCGTGTACCTGCGCTCGGCAGAGCGGCTTGGTCCACCGGGACGCGTGTAGCTGCGCTCGGCAGAGCGCGGCTTGGTCCACCGGGCTATGGCCGTGGGGCACGGCTCAAGCTATGGACAGCCCGGGTACTGGCGAATCTCAGAAATCCCGCGCCTGCGGCGCTGGCGGAAGCCATCAGCCCTTTGGGCAAGGGGGCCAGTCGTTTTTCCTGCTTACGCCCTACACCCGACCAGCGCGTTGCTGACTGCCTGCAAGATCTCATCGACCGTCACCTGCTGGTCACCGCTGCCGTCGAAGGCGGGACAGCTGGTGATCGGGTTGGTACCGAGCGCGATGTTGACCCCGGTGATGATCTCATCGACGGTCACCGATCCGCCGCCGTCGCAGTCACCGACGCAGGCTGCGCCGAGCTCGGGTAGCTCCTCCAGCCGCGGCGCCCGCAGTAGCGTCAAAATCTCCGACGTCTGGGTCGCGGCGCCCGCACCCAACGCGGTGATCGTCAGGGTATGTCGCCCCGCTGTCAGCTCGCTGCCGGCGAGATCGAGGCGCGGTCCGGGGGCGACGAAGTCACCCTCCTCGTCCTCCCACCGCAGGCCAGGCGGGCCATTGCTCTCATCGCTGTCGATGTAGCCGGCGAGGACGCTCAACACCGCGCCTTGATCGACGATGGCGGGCGAGTCTGGCAGCGCCAGCGTCAAGCGTGGCGTCGTGAAACCGATCTCGAACGATCCGGATTCGTCGCTGCCGGTATTCACACCGTCGGTGGCGAACACGCGCACTCGCGCAGAGCTGCTTCCCCCCAAGGTCGAGGTGTCGACGGCGAGCTCGGTGTCGGTGAGGCCGGTCGACAGCGTCTGCCAGCGCTCGCCGCCGTCGGTGCTCAGTTGCACCAGGTAGCGCAGCGAATCGCCATCGGCGTCGCTGGCGGTCCAGTCGATCACCTGCACCTCGCCTGCGGCCCACTCTTCGCCGCCGCTGGGATGGAGCAACGTCACCAGCGGTGCATTGGCGCTGACAGGGAAGCTCGCCAGCACCTGGGTATCGCGCTGGATGTCGATGCGGGCGGTGCCGGTCACATCGGGCGCTGCGAACGCAAAGGTTCCGCCGCCGGGTATCTCGGGATGACGGTTGAGGCCGAAGGGAACCGCGAAGACGGGATTGTCGGCGGCGTTGCGCAGGATGAAAAAGTACGGTCCGGAAGGCGGCTGCGCCAGCGATACCGGCCGGGGCATGGCGAACAAGGGTGATAGCTCGAGCTCTCCTGCGCTGGTGATGTATCCGGTCACCGCGAACGAGCGACTCTGCCCGCTGCCGCCGAGCAGCGAGATACCGCTATCGGCAAACGCTGCTGGGCGCGCGAACACATTGGCGAGCTGCTGCCAGGTGAACGGCGAAATCCACGGATCGCCGGAACAGTAGCCGAAGCCCATGAAGTCGATGGTAGTTTCGGGAGCGAGGACCGTCCGGCTCCAGGGGTCGAAGCCGAACTGTCCGATCGACGCGGACGTCAGTGCGGCGCCGCTGGGCGTGGTGTAGGTCGGGAATCCCGGCAGCTGATGTGCCGCCATTCCCCCGCAGCCGTGCCAGGCGGTGTGTCCGATGCCGGCGATGTCGGCGTGGAGAAATCCGTGCGCCGTCTCCTGCGCCACCAGCGCTGCCAGAGCATCGTGGGCGTCCTCGCCCGGATCATCCGGCTCGACCGCGGCGACGCAGGCGAGACGGTGCGGATGGCCGTCGGCGGAAGAGCCGAAGGCGATCGGCTCGGCGATGCTGCCGGCCGGTAACAAGCCAAGGTAGACGGACGTGCCGAGCGCCAGCGACGGAACGGCGTCGCGATCCGCCGCCATCAGGGCACAGACGTTGTTCTGTACTGCAATGGTGTCGGCCGCCGCGCCGGCGAGATCGAGCTCGGCGAGATTCTGTGGCCGCGGTGGCAGGATCTCGATGCCGAGTCCTTCGCCACAGCCGTCCGCTATCGGATAGAGCCGCGACACCTCGCCGCACAACAATCGCTCCGCCAGATCATCGCTGGGCGCGCCGAGGCTGTCGCCATCGTACGGCAGTACCCGCGCCCGCAGCGGATTGGTCGCAGCGAAAGGAACATTGTCGACGCGCAGGACGTTGGCCGCATCGTTGCAGCCGGTGCACTCGGCGACGGCGTCGAGATCCGGCGGATTGACCTGCAGGGTCAGCTCGGCAATCGCACCCGGCGCGATCAGCGAATAAGGCAAGACGAAGTTCCAACTGCCGGCGACGCGGCGGCGCTGGTTGAAAAGCGTCGCCGCCGCATCGAGATTGGCGCCGTCACGGACGTTGTCCGCCGCCAGCAGCTCGACCTCGCGCGAAATCAGCTCGAGCGTCTGATTGCCACGGCGCACCGTCAGTCGCGCCGGCACACCGCGGAGAAGATCCGAGCCATTCTCGGCGACAGCGTAGGCACGCACCACCGTCCGCTTGTGCGCGACGAGTGGTCCGCCATCGTATGTGGTCGGCGGCAGGGCAGAGGCGCTGCGAGGTACGGTGCGCTGCTGTACCCCATCCTCGTGATCGCGTCCCTGGATTGCCTGGGTCACCTCGATCGCCAGAGCATAAAGATTGGTAGTCCCTGGCGCGTCGACGCGGGCAATGTCGACGGAGGCCCGTCCGGTGTGCGGCTGGCAGGCGCTATCGACGGCGTTGACGGCGATGGCATTCGCGCCGGGGCTCAGTGGGATGTCGCTGACAGCGAAATGAAACAGTCCCGATTGATCGCGATCCGGCAGCAGGTAATCCGTCAGATCGTAGCTGCGGGAGCCGACCTCGAGCGTCACCTCCGCTAGCGCGCCATCGTCCGAGATCGTACCGGAAATCCGAGGCAGTACGGCGGTAGCGAACTCATCGCCGCCAGTGCTCACGGTGACAGTCGGGCTGGCGCTGTCGGCAGGGTCACACGTCTGCGCCGAGGCCGCGCCACTGCTCACCATAGCCGCCGCGACTATCAGTGTCGAAAGCCGCAAGTACATCATCCTGATGGTATCGTTCCTCACGTCTGCTCCGTCATTGGTCTAGGTCACGCCTTGTACCGGCACCGGCACGTACGCGGAACCCCCTTTGGGAAAGGAGGCGTAGAGCTTGTGGGGCGGACGCTTTGTTGCGACACGACAGCGCCATGCCCATCTTTGCGCAAACCACTCTGCTGCTGATCGCTTCGAACGTGTTCATGACGTTCGCCTGGTATGCCCACCTGCGCAACTTGAGCGCGCGGCCGTGGTACATCGCGGTGGTGGTCAGTTGGCTGATCGCCTTCTTCGAGTACCTGCTGCAGGTGCCGGCGAATCGCATCGGTTACGGCGCTCTCAGCTTGCCGCAGCTCAAGATTCTCCAGGAGGTGATCACGCTGGCGGTGTTCGTCCCGTTCGCCCTCTTCTACATGCGCCAGCCGCTCAAGCTCGATTACCTCTACGCTGCCTTCTGCATGCTTGGTGCGGTTTATTTCATGTTTCGGACGCCGGGCGGGTGAGTGCTACCGCGATGGCGTGGGGGATTGGCGCGCTCGGAGAGCGCGCGCTACAGCGTTGGCCTGGAGGATGGATGTATGAGCGGATTGAGTGGTGCGGTCATCCGGGGGGAGCAGCCTGACGACTTCGCCGCGGTAGAGGCAATTCACACCGAGGCGTTCGAGCGCGAGGACGAAGCGGGCCTGTTGCGCCGGTTGCGCGGACGGGCCGGATCGATCTCGCTGGTAGCGGCGGTGGACGATGCGCTCGTCGGGCATATCCTGTTCACCCCTGTCACACTGGCAGGCCATAGCTTCGCGGTCGCGCCTCGCGGGCTCGGGCCGATGTCGGTAGTGCCCTCGCGGCAATCGCAGGGGATCGGCGGCGAGTTGATTCGTGCCGGACTCGACGAGTGCCGGCGGCGTAGCGTGCCGTTCGTGGTGGTGCTCGGTCACCCCGATTACTACCCGCGCTTCGGTTTCGTGGCGGCGAGCCGGTTCGGGCTGCGCTGTGTCTGGGATGTGCCTGAGGAGGTCTTCCTGGTGCAGGAGCTGGTGCCTGGGGTGCTCGCCGGGCGCAGTGGCTCGGTAGAGTATGCACCGGAGTTCGCGCTGTAATCCCCGCGCCTGCGCCGCTGCCCCCTTTGGGAAAGGTTGCGCACACTCTCGACACCACATCGGCACGGCGGCTTGCGGTCGAGCGCGCGGAAAGCTAGCTCGGCTTCATGCCCAGAGTGATCGAGCAACCGACCATCATTGAAGCGGCAGGCAACAAGCCGAAGAAGATCGAAGAGTTCGTCGGCCGGGTCAATTCCGGTACCGACACCGTCAGTGTCGCCCGGATGACCTCGCCGCAGGGCTGGCTCGAGCCAGGACAGCGCCCGGAGTTCGAGGAGATCACCCTGGTTTTGCGAGGCACGCTCCACGTCGAGCACGAGAACGGCTCGCTGACGGTCACTGCCGGCCAAGCCGTGATGACCTACCCTGGCGAGTGGGTTCGCTACAGCACGCCCGATGCGGGCGGCGCCGAATACATCGCCGTCTGCCTGCCGGCCTTTTCGCCCGTGACGGTGCACCGCGACGAAGCTTGAGCGCGCGTCACCTTTTTTCACAGAGGAGGAAGTCATGACCCGTCCAGCGATTCATCGTCTGCTCGCCTGCGTCTTGTTGTTGGTCGCGACCGCCGCCACGGCGCAGATCCGCGTTCCGATCCCAGCTCGCCCGGATCCCAACGCCGGTCTCGATCCGAAAGTCATCGAGCCGATCACTCTGACCGAGCCCAAGCTCAAGAGTTTCTTCGACGCCTACAATCAGATTCAGGCGAAGAACAAGACGGCGCTGGCGGCAACGGACCCCGGCAATCCCGCTGCCTTTGCGCGCGGGCTCAAGTTCTCGGGCGATACCGAGAAGATCCTGCTCAAGAACGGTTTCAAGACGCTGACCGAGTTTCAGCAGGTCGGCTACAACGCCGCGATGGCCTACAGCATCTTGAAGGAAGGCGGCAAGGAGGCGGTGCAGCGGCGCATCAACGACTCGAAGGACCGGCAGGCGCAAGAGCTCGACAAGATGAAGTCGCATCTGACCCCGGAGCAGCTCAAGGCGCTCGAGGGCCAGCTCAACGCCTCCTTGGGGGTGATGGCGAATGTCGAGAAGGTGCCCGAAGGAAACATCGAGCTGATCAAGAAGCACGAAGCGAAGATGGCCAAGCTCGGCCAGAAGTGACGGTGAGCGAATCGAGGTGAATCGCGACGATGCGGCAGTGCCGGATCTGCGGCTGCCGTGGCTGGTTCCCTTAGTTACGGTCGCGGTCGCTTCTGCAGGCCTCATCGTGTTGGGCCTGCGGGGATGGCCTGGCGTGATCGGCTCATCGGGAACGGAATTCTGCGAGGCGCTGCGGCCGGGCATCATCAAGCAGCCGGCGAACACCTGGTCGAACATTGCCTTCGTCGCCGCCGGCTTGGCTGCCGGATGGCTGGCGCGGCGCGATCTGGCGCAGCCGGTCGCAAGCGGCAATCGCATGCGCACCCGGCTGCTGTATCCGACGCTCTACGCCACCACCGCGGCGATCGTCGGTCCGCTGTCGGGCGCTCTGCATGCCTCGGCGACCACTTGGGGCGGGCGCATCGACGTGGTGTCGATGTTCGGCTGGGCTGTGTTCACGCTGATGTATGCGCTCGCCCGCTTGCATCAGCTCAGCGATCGCCAGTTCGTCCTCGGCTATGTCTTTCTGACGGTGAGCCTGTCGACGCTGTTCCTCAGCCGCGCCCTGCCGGTCTCCGGCAGCTTCTTGTTCGGCCTGGTGTTGCTCGGCTTCGGCGTGGCGGAGTGGCGGATCTACCGCGAACGGCCGGAGCTGAGCTTGCAGCGGGGCTGGCTCGCCGCCAGCCTCGGCATTTTCCTGGTGGCGCTGACGATCTGGTATCTCAGCCGCACCGGCAACCCATGGTGCGACCCGCACTCGCTGTTGCAGGGACACGCCGCCTGGCACGTGCTCAACGGCTTGGCGATGTTCACGCTCTACTTGTTCTTCCGCTCCGAGGAGCCGGCGGGAAGGACATAGGCCGATCCCTTGCCGCGACGTTTGGTTTCGTCGCGCACCGCGTCGACGATCTTCGGCAGCGAGCGCTTGATCAGGTAGTCCTCGAGAATCGCGGGTACGGGGCGGCCGGTGTCGGTGTAGCTGCGGTACATCAGTAAGGTGTGCTTACCGTCGTCGATCGGCACGATCTGCCAGCGGCCGGTGGTTTCGGCGATGTCGTGCGGCTGGCTGCGGTCGATCTTCCAATCCATCGTACCGGTCTGCGGATCGACGGTGTTGATGACGGTGAAGCGAATCTCCTCCCAGAGCACCTTCACCTTTTGGGCGACGCGGACATCGTTGCCGTCGATGCCGATGATGTCCGATTTGGTCGAGCCTGCCATGAACTTGGGTCGCGATTCGAAGTCGACGAGAACCTGCCACACCAGCTCCGGCGGCCATGGGATGATGCCGGTCGCTTCGGTCTCGCGGTGCTTCTTGCGGTCGTCGCCGGCGGCGGTGTGTTCGGCGGAAAGGATCTCGCCGTCTTCGAGATTGAGCCACTGCTCCGGCCGAAAGCGGTTGCGAGCCTCGGCTTCGGTCATGCAGCGCGAGCAAGTGAGCTGAGCCAGCTCGGCAGGAACGACGTCGGCGGCCGCCGCGGGGGAGGCGAGCGCGACGAGGATCGCAATCGTTCGTCTCATGCGGCTGACTGCAGCTCTATCAGCCGCCCACCACGCCCGCTAGGTAAGCGCTGTAGCGTCGGCGCTCTGAGCCGACGGGAGGCGGCGCGGTAGTCCTGGTGGGCTCGGTGAGCGCACGCTACAGCGATGGTTCCAGGGTATTATTTCGGGAGATTGGCGGCGGAGGTGACGATGGTGCCGACGATGCCGTAGTCGCGGGCTTCCTCGGGGGACATCCAGAAGTTGCGATCGGTGTCTTTGCGTACTTTGGCGAGCGGCTGCCCGGTCGCGTCGGCAATGGTCCGATTGAGGCGCTCGCGCGCCTTGAGGATCTCCTCCGCTTCGATGGCGATGTCGGCGGCCCGGCCACCGACGCCACCGAGGGGCTGGTGGATCATGAAACGGGTGTTGGTCAGACAGAAGCGATCTTCTCGCGGAGCGGCGAGATAGATGTGGGTCCCGGCGCTCGCCACCCAACCGGTGCCGACCATGATCACGCGCGGCTCGATGAACTTGATCATGTCATGGATGGTATCGCCCGATTCGACGTGTCCGCCGTTCGAGTGGATGAACAGCCGAATCGCATCCTTCGAATCCGCCGACAGGCTGAGCAGCTGGCCGACGACGCGCTCGGCGACATGATTGTTGATTTCGCCGATGATCAAGATGGTGCGCGATTCGAACAATCGTTTCGCGGTCCATTGCGTCATCACACCTGCTAGGGCTTCGGCCGGATCGTGCTCACTCATGTACAGGCTCCTTCGTGGGTCGCCATGTCTACCATCCGCCGTTGGGTCGAGCCAGTCATGGTTGGGGGCTTGGGGCCGTGAGGGTCTGGGGGCACGGGATACGGCAACGCCGCCGCCGTCTTCCATCTTCGCCGAGGCTACGGTGGACGAGCCCGACGGCAGCTACATTGGCAGGCGGACGCGGAAGGTCGAGCCGCGGCCGGGCTCGCTGTCTAGCTCGATCGTGCCGCCGAGAACCTCGACCAGCCGGCGGGTGATGTAGAGGCCGAGGCCGACGCCGCCGAAGCGATTGCCGATCGAAGCGTCGCCCTGCTGGAATGCCTCGAAGATCAGCTGCTGCGCGCTCGGCGCGATGCCGATGCCGGTATCCGACACGGCGATCTCCAAGACTCCGCCGTCGACCCGCAGCGAAGTTTCCACCGTGCCTCGCTCGGTGAACTTGAAAGCGTTGCCGATCAAGTTCTGCACCACCACCTTCAGCTTGGCGAGATCCGTACGCAGCTCGACCGCCTCCTCCGGCAAGCGCCACGCAAAGTCGACGCCGGCAGGACGCGGCGTGTTGCGGATCTGCGCGTCGAGCTCGGCGACCAGCTCGCGCAAGCCGATGGTGTGTACCGTCACCGGTATGCGGCCGGCGTCGAGCCGGCTGACATCGAGCGTCGCGTTGATCAAATCGAGCAACTGCATCGCGCTGATGCGGACTCGGCCGAGGCTCTCGACTTGCTCGCCGGTCAGCGGGCCGAGCTCGCCGTCGATCATCAAGGCAACGTAGCCGATGATCACGTTCAGCGGCGTGCGCAGCTCGTGCGACATGGTGGCGACGAACTCCGACTTCAATTGATTGGCGCGGCCGAGCTGATCGAGCAACTGGGCATTCTCGAGCGCGAGCGAGCCGAGTTGCAACAGGCCTCGCGCGACCCGCTCCTGGGTCGACGACAAGGGAGTACTCTGGGTGTTGAAGCCGATGGCGATAATCGCCGTCAAGCGTCCAGCGCGATGCAACGGCACGACAGCGAAGCTGGCGAGCTCCGGTACTGCGTCGAGGATCACCGCGGGAATTTGCTCGGCGAGCGACGCTCGCGTCATCCAGGTGATCTGCTGGCGAGCCGCGGGGGCGGCGAGGTGCTCGACGGCTTTGCTGGGCACGCTCAGCACCCGGGCAGCTTCCCAGCGGTCGGCGGGAAAATTGTACTGCGCCACCGGCAGGTAGGTGTCGGTACTCTCGTCCCACGACCAGATCTGCGCGAAGTCGCCCTTGAGCGATTGGGTCGCGACTCGGCACAAGCGTTCGAGCAAGTCCGGTTGGTGCAGCGAGGTGATGATCTCTTCGCCCACCCGCGCCAGCGTCGAGGAGATGTCGGCGATCTCACGCAAAATCGATCGGCTGTGCTCGAGCTCGCGCTCGCGGTGTTGGCGCTGGCGCCGTTCCTGGGCAAGCTCCTGCCGCTGCCGCTGGGCGCTGAGCGTCACCACTACCGAGCCGGCGAGAACTACGTAGAGCCCGGCGATCTCACGCGAGTGCGGCAAAGACAGCATGCCAGCCAGATAGGCTTCGATGAGATAGACGAGGCCGAGGATGCTGGCGGCCGCCAGCTGATCCTGCCAGCGCCAGGGCAGCAGGGCCGCCGCGCCCATGCCAAGGGCGACGAAGATCAGCATCGAGGTGGTAGTGGCGCCGCTGATCAAGGCATTGGTTGCGCTGACGAGCGACTGCAGCAAGATCGACGCGAGCAAGCTGCGGGTGATCGCGACTCGCGACCGCGGCTTGCCCAGATAAGAGAGGATCGCGGTCAAACCGATCAAGTCGATGGTGTGCAAAACGCTGATCAGCGGCTTCTCACCAAAACGGAGCAGCATTTCCCCGGCGGCGATGACGGCCGTACCCCCGATGACGAAGGCGAAGCCGACGCGGGCGCGCTGCTGCAGCAAGCTATCGAGCTGGTTACGCCGTGGCATCCTGCTCGACTAGCGGAAGCCGCCTTTCCGGTAAGCCTTCCATGCCTCGGTCGCGACGGCGAACAGGCGGATACGCTTCTCCTTCCACCGTGGATCGGCTTTGACACCGGAATGGCGCTCGATCTTCCACATGACGTACTCGACGCCCCCTTCGAAGGTGCACCAATTCTTCAGGATGCGCAGCAGAAAGAGCGTCTTGCCCTCGACAACACGCAGTTGCCAAAGGCGTCGTGCCGCGGCTCGCCGTTCCTCCGGGTACTCGACGGTGATCTGTCCGGCTGCCGCGCTGCCGTCGTCGCTACGGTGCGGATAGGGTAGCTCGGCGATCGCCGCTCGGGTGACGGCCTCGTAGCGCTGCGGCGCCTGATCGTAGAGCTGCGGCGCTGCGCCCGGCGGTTCGGAGCGCAGCTCGGTGCGGTAGGTGTTGCTCAGGCCGACTTGCCACAGCTGGCGCGCGCTGAACGTCGCCGGCAACAGCGGCAGCACCGCCTCGATGAAGGTATGCAACGAACGAACGCAGGCAGCGGCGACCCGCCGCTCGGCGGCCTCGTCGGCGGCGTACACCAGGGCACACGGTTGAGCGAAGCGGGCCCAGAAGTATGGTTGCCAGCTGCGGCTCGAGGTCAGCCGATCGAGATCGTCGAGCGACACCACCGCATATTTCAGCCGGTACGTCTTATCGCCCTCCCGGGTCTCGAAATAGAAGACGTTGGGGGGCAGCAGCTGGTTGAGCGAGGCCCACAAAGGCGTGGTGTAGCTGCGGTAGCGATCGACGAAGACATAGAAGTCGAGCAGGCTGTGCTGATCGTTCTGGGTTCGCAAGCAGGAGCCATAGAACAGGATGGCGCGGACGCCTTCGCCCAAGAGAGCTCGGACGCGCTCGGCCAAAACGCCGGCGCCGTGCGGCACCGGCTGGCGCAGCTCGGCGGCAATCAGCTGGCGCAAATCGGATCGATCGCTGTCGCTGTGGACGGACAAAAGTCGGTTTCCCGTCTGCCGGAGGTGTCCGGCGCAGAGGGCGCGCCTTATAGCCAAGCCTCGCCGAAGATGGAAGCCGGTGGCAGGCTCCCTTCTTCGTTGCCGCAATCCGCTAGGGGGGCTACAGAGCCGCGATGCGGGTTGCTTCCTTTTTTTGCTGGGCTGTCATTCTCGGCCTGTCGAGCTCTGTTGCGGCACTCGATGTGCCGATCTCGGCGCGCTCACTTTCGATCACCGACAACAGCTGGAGCGGTCGCAAATCGAAGGTCACCTTCGCCGCGCGCGACCTCAGCGGCGCCATAGACAAGGGCCAAGGTGACGATCCCGGCGCAATCTCGGCACGGTTCGAAATGCGCTGGTACCGTGTCGAGGGCAGCTTCGCGATTCCCGCCGGAGCGTTGTCTGCTGGCGGCACCGCCGGCTGGGCCGGCAATGACCAGCGTGGCGCCAAGTACGTCAATCGCGGCGCCGACAGCGGCGTGCCGACCGGGGTGAAGACCTTGGTGATCGCCGACGGCCGCAGCCTCAAGCTGTCGGCGCGTACCTCGGGCGACGAAGCCCTCGCTTTGGTATCGGCGGGTCCCCCTACCATCGGCATTCAGACGATGCTGACGATCGAAAACGACGGCGAGGTGATCCGTCATTGCACCTTGTTCCCCGCCGGCACAGTCAAGTGGCGGGTGTCGAACCGCGGCACGCGCGTCACCGCCAAACACGGCGTTCCGTACGCCTGCCCCGACGCACCGATGAGTCTCGCCCCCGCGCCGGCTTTGCCGCCCGCGCCGACGGCGCCTTCGCTGTGGTTCGATGGCAACGACCCGACGGCGGTAGCGGCAGTGATCGCACGCACCAGCCATGCCGAGACCGCTGCTCTGTTCAACAGCATCCGCGCCACCGTCAACGGCGGCCTCGCCTCCTTGGGCTCTGCCTCCGACGACAGCCGGGCAACCATTGCCAAGGGAGCCGGCTTGCTGCACGTCACCGGTGCGGTGCCGCCGGGCGGTAGCGGCTTCACTTCCTATCGCGATGTGGTGGTCGCGGCTCTGGCGGGCATCGAAGAGCGCAACGCCGCCGACACCCTCGACGAGTTTCTCAACCCGCCCGCCAATGCTCTCGACGTGCTGCGCGATGCCGGCCGCCTGCAGTCGATGGCGGAGGCATACGACCTGATTCGCGGCTCTGGCATCGATCCTCTCGACGATGAGCTGATCCGCGCCCGCATCGCCAACTGGGCCGACGAGTACCTGCTCGATTGGAATCTGGTCGGCGACTCGTTCGGCCTGTTCAGCGGCCATCGTGACAACTGGGCGATCAAGGGCGGCAGCGCCGTAGTCACCGCGGCGCTGGCTCTGGCCGATCACCCCAATGCGGAGGGCTGGCTGGCGCAGGGCACGCAGTGGGTCGGCGAGTCGCTGGCGACGGTGACACGCGTCCCCGGCTGGTACGGCGAGAGCGCGCACTATCTCAACTACTCGCTCAACAACCTGGTCTCGACGGCCTGGCACCTGCGCCATGCCGCCGGTGCCGACTGGTTCGACGACCTCGAGCGCTTCATCGATTCTGCCTTCGAGCTGCGCCAACCGGACGGACGCCAGCCGCCGTTCGAGGAAGGGGTTTCCAATACCTTCCCGTGGGACGTCCTCGCGGCCGCGTACCCCGATCGAGCCGCAACCATGCACTGGGCTTTGGCGGAAAGCCCGGGCGATTTCAGCGCCTACGACAATCAGCAGTTCCACGCCGTCACCCGCTTCTTTGTTCGCGCACTAGATGTCGTCCCTGCGCCGCCGAGCTGGGCGCCGACGACGTTCGTCGATGGCGAGACACACGCAGTGGTGCTGCGCTCGGATTGGAGCGCCGGTGCCTTCCAGATGACCGGCCTGACCGCGATCGATCGCAGCGCCGAGGAAACCTTCGCCTCGCGCCATCACATGGAGAATCCTCTCGATGTGGTGCTGCACGGCGCGGGCGCGCTGCTGCTGCCGACGGCGAGCGGCGGGCCGACGGTGACCACTTCGCCCAATCGTGCCTACTACCTGCGACCTTCGTCGAAGAACATACCGCTGGTCGACGACAATGCACCGTACGTGCTGGAGCCGCTGGCGGTCACGCTGGCCGACAGCATCGACAGTCGCGACGCGGACGGGCTGACGCATCGTCTCTTCGACGCCGCGACCACCACCGTCCGGTCGTTCGCCGCCGGTGTCGATGTCGCCCGTACCCTGGCGATGGTCGGCGACAGCTACGGTATCGTGGTCGACCGTTTCGTCGGCCCGGCGAGTCACGAGTACGGCATCACCTGGCGCGGGCGCGGCGAAGCGACGCTGCGCTCGGCAACTGCGAGCCACGTCGCTGCGGATTATGATTGGCCGAATTCGGCAAGCCCGACTGCGCACCTGACGGTCGACACTACCGCCTCGACCGGCTTGGTCGGGGAGCTGGTTCCCGGCTTCTACGCGCCGACATTCGGAACCGAGGAAACTCTGCAGCCGCTGTCGATTGCCTCGACGGCTGCGGATGCGACCATGTTGTCGGTGTTGCGTCCCCGCTTGCAGGGAGCCGCGGCCGCGGTATTCACTCCGCTGGTGCTAACCGGAGGCGCCGCGGCAACGGTAACTTCGGGAGCGGGGGCCGACGTGCTGATCGCCGGGCCCGAAGGAATTCTGCGTACGGTAGGCGGCTTTGCTGCGGACGGTCGGCTGGCGCTGCAGCGCACCACCGGCGGCGAGGTCAGCGGAATGGCTGGGGTGCGAGTGACGCGTCTCGCCAGCGGCTCGGCGGTGATCGCAAGTGACGCGGCGATCGCGGTGGCGGCGACGTTCACCCCGGGCGCGGCGGTGGTGACGATCGGGTCCGCTGTGCCGGTAGCGATCGATTTGACCGAGCTGCCGGGGCTGAACCCAGCTGGGGCGCACACCGTTACCTGGGAAGGTGTGCCGCTAGCGACGGAGAACGTGACCGACCAGGGCGGTACCATCCAAGTGCGCCTCTCAGGCTCGGGCACACTGGTACTATCCGACAGTTGAGGCTCACGGGTCCCCTCCCGCGTGAGCAATTTTGCGAACGGCGAGGGGACCGGAAACCGGTGCCGGTTTCGTGTGCGGATTCGCAAAAATCCCCCGCGCGAGCCCTTTGGGAAAGGGGGCGCACACCTGTCAGTAGGTTATGTCGATTTGATAGCTGCCGCTGACTTGCGCGGAGATGCGGTAGCCGCCGGCGACTTCTCGAACCTCCGGCGGAGCGAGGTTGACCCCGGTGATCACCGGGGTCGTCGGGGCGCGCGCGGGTACCCATAGCTCGAGCGGTGCGACAGGGTCCGCACCCTCGGCGTCGCCGGTGAGATGCAGCGTGCCGGCCAGGCCGTCGCTCGCCAGCGTGAGAATGCGCCCCGGTGCTGCCAGTGGGCGCGCCCGGCCGAGCACCTGCGCCCATTCTTCGATCACCTGGTATTCGCCGCCGGGACAGGTGATGCGGTGAAATTGGATCTGCTCCGCCGGCGCGGCTTCGACTCCCGGCGACAAATCACCGGCCGCGACTGCACCGCCGAGATTGTGAGGATCGCCGCAGGCCTGCAACCACTGCCACCAAGTGCCCCCGACCAGGTGCAGGTCCTCTTGCTGGCCGTAGCGGACGACGCGCGCCTGATTCTCGGCGGGAGCGCCGAACCAGCCCCACTCGCCGATCCAGAAGGTGGTGTCGTAGCGACTGGCGGCGCGGCGGATAGTCTGGAACTGCATCTCGATGGTGAAGAAACTGTTGATCGACTCGGCATAGTTGTGGGGCGCGAAGACGATGTTCTCGTCCTCGGTAAAATCGGGCGGAGGTGTCGAACCGACCAGCGGGAAGTGGATCAGCGGCTCGAAGAAGATGATGTGCGGAAAGCCGCCGGCGGCGATTTCCGCGGCGCGAATCGCCGCGATCGTTCGCCCATAGAAGCGGCCCAAATCGCTGGCGGTCTCGGCGCGGGTGACTGAGACGTAGTGCGGTTCATTGAGCAGATCGTAGCCCGCCACGGCGGCATCGCCGGCGAGCTCGGCGGCCAACGCCGCCCAAGCCTCGACGAGGCGGCTCTGGATGCCGTCGCGATCTTCATAGAAGGCGAGGAAGGCGTTGACGACGGCGGGCGAATCTTCGCGGAAGCCGGGGCTGCGGCAGGTGCTAGCGCCGTCGGTCAAAGTCGCCCATGCAGGCGCGCCATCCCAGCCGATCGCCGGCTCCTTATTGGGCGGGCACACTTCACCTGTGCGCGTCGCGATGTGCTTGCCCCAGGCGTCCTGATGCATGTCGAGCACGACATAGACGCCATTGGCGGCGGCGGCGTCGACCGCCTGCCGGATGCGGGCGAGATAATCTCTGTCGATCTGACCGGGCTGCGGCTCGAGCGCGGACCAGCTGACAATCAGCCGGACGACGTCGAAGCCGTGCGCCGCAATCTCGGCGAACATTTCCGCGGCGAACGGATAGACCGGCTCGAGCGCGGGCGAGGCCTGATAGTAGTCACCGAGCACATTGAGATTGACGCCGCGCAGCAGGACCTGTCGACCGGCGCTATCGAATATCGCGGCATTCTCGCCGCGCGTGGCATGCAGCGGCAGCAGCTCGGCTCGCCGTGCCCGATCGGCGGGATCGTCGCAGCCGAGCAGCGACCCGAGCAGCGCCGCGGCGAACACAGCAACAAGGCGATGACTCATAGCGCCCCTATGCCCCAGCGCCGCGCCGGAAGGAACCGGCACTACCATCGTGTTTGTCCGTGAAAGTCGGTGCAAGTCCGTGCACGGCCGTGGCGACGGACACGGACGGACACGGACCTCCATGGACCGGCGGATTACCGCAGCGGGCGCAGGAAGGGGGCGGTGTAGCCGCTGGTTAGAGTCAGCGGGGTGCCGGGGCGGGGTAGATACAGCTCGCCGTCGAGCATGAAGCCGCTGTCGAGGTTGAGCACGATCTCGTCGTAGTTGTGGCTGGTGAAGCAACGCTCGTTGAGCAGGTACTTGCCAGGTTTCTCGCGCAGCATCTCCACCAGGGCGCGGCTGAAATTTTCTGGGCGGTAGCCGAGCATCGAGAACTGCATCGCCCCGCTCTCGGTCCCCCAGAAAGGCCTGAGGTTGAGGAAGATGCGGCGGACGGTCGCGATGACGATACCGAACAGCTCGCGCTGGGGCAGCTCCTTGCCATCGACGCTGCCACTGACGTGCAGCGGCGGAAAGAGGATGCCGGTCTCGCCGCGCATCACCTTGTAGGCGAACACCGCCACCGTCAGTCCCGAGGCGAGCTCGCCGCGCAGGCCCTTGGTGTAGATGTGCTCGTGGCAGTATTTGACGCCGTGGTAGACGGCGCCCGCGCCGAACACCGTGCCGTACAGAGCCGGAACATCGGCAGCGATCTCGACCCGGATGATGCTGCGCCGTTCGACCACGCCATCGAGGCGTCCGGCGTGGGCCTGCTCCAGCAGCCGCGGCACCGCCACCGTCGGATGCTCGCGGGTGCCGAGATCGTTGGCGGTGGTGTTGGTGGTTCCGCCGGGGATGACGGCGAGCAGCGGCAACGCGTCGCTCGAGCATTCGCGCAGCAGGGCGGTCAGCACCGCGTGCGCCGTGCCGTCGCCGCCGTTGACGGCGATCACCTCGGCGCCGTGGTGGAGCAGCTCGCTCGCCGCGGCGGTCATCTCCTGCAGGCCCGACACCTCGTAGTGCTCGACCTCCGGATACTGTGCCAGCGCCGCCAGAATCTTGCGCATGCTGTTGCGGCGGCGATTGCGGCCGCTCTGCGGATTGTTGATGAAGCCGATGCGGATCGGTCGGCCGACATCGACGCCTGGGCGAATCAGGCTGCGTTCCGGGTTCGCTGTGTAATGCTTGGAAGCTACCATCATCTCAGCTGCCACTCTCCAGTGCCCGGGTCAGCCCGGCATTGCTGGCGGAGAAGGTGCGCGCTGCCGCGGCACTGTGGTCGGGATGTCTCAGCCACGACTGCAGCGGTCCGCTGGTGGCGCGCAGATAGGCGGCATAGCCGACCCGCGATGCCAGAAATACCGTCGAGATCGCCGTCCACGCGGCCACCGCGAGCATGCCGCTGCCGGGGCTACCGGCGATCAGGAACGCCGTCAGCAGCAACAGGTTCGGATTGCGTCGAGCGATGATCAGGCGAACGTACGAATCTAGCGGCTGCCAGGAGTAGATCGGAAACTTGCCGAGATAGAAGTCGAAGGCGCCCTCGAGCAGACGCCCGCCGATGTAACCCGCGAGGATCACCACCGAGCCATCGATCAACAGGCCCGGCGAGCCGCCGAAGCGTCCAGCCTCGAAAGCGCCGATGCCCCAGGCGATGTACCACAACGGCGGATGGATCAGATCGATGCCCTTGTCGAGAGCGTGCCCGAGCGCGCTGGAATCGATGGTGACCCGCGCCAGCTTGCCGTCGACGGTGTCGAGAAAGGTCATGATCCAGGCGAGCACCAAACCGCTGCCGAACCGGCCGGTGGCGAACAGTCCGAGTACGATCAGTACCAGCACCAAGCTGGTCAAGGTCACCGCGTTGGGCCGGATGCCGAGAGTGACGCAGGCTCGCACCACCGCCCGTGCCGGTGCCGGCCAGACCCACTTGGTCACCAGGTCGGTGATTCCTTTGTAAGACCCATCGAAGAGATGGCGTTCGAGCAGGGCTTGCTTGTCGGGGCTGATCTTGGCGACCACCGGCCGATCGGCCTTGAGTAGTTTCTGCACGTACGCCGAAGAGAGTGTCTCCGGCGTCTCGACGGCGAGGCCGGCGACGCTGCCACTGCCGGCGGCGATCACCGGCTCGGTCGCGGCGAGATACTCGCTGGGGACATG
>DASPMH010000492.1:0-2439 GCA_035627175.1 Terriglobales bacterium
CGTCGTCGCGGTCGACACTCTCCAGCGTTACTTTGCCGAGGCGACGCCAACCGCAGAGGTCGACCTCAGGCTGTCGCTGCTGGCGCTCTCGAGCGGACGTCGCGGCCATCGCAATCCGAGTCTCGTGCTCGCCTCGGCTCGCCGTACCGTGCTCGACCAAGCGAACTTCGACGCCTGGTGTTTCTACGACCGAGCCTTTTATGTCGGCAAAGACATCAACTCTCCGATCAAGGCGAATCTCGCGGCGAGCCGTCCGATTCGCGATCTGGACGATGGCCAAGTCGAACGGTTCTTCCGCCGGCGCGCTCTAAAATTGGTTGCTCGCCACCTGATGCCGTTGATGCTCTTCGATCGCAGCGGCCAGGCGATCGAGCGGCTGGCGCGCACCTTGGCTGTCGAGCTGACGCCGGCAGCATTGGCGGATCTCCAGCCGTTGGTGCAGGCGCGCTCATTGTTCAGCGAACGATTCGAAACCCTGATCGCGGCCATCGAAGCGCATGAGATCTGCGCGCTCCTCACCGCTCAGCTCGACGGCCTCATGCGCAACCGCTGGGGGTACGCTTCGCGATCCGAGCCGACGGCCTATGCCACGCCGCGATAAAAGCGCGCATACTCACAGTAGGCCGCTCCCGACTGCCGAATGTGCTCGATCTCTTCCGGCCTGATCTGGCGAACGATCTTGCCGGGCTGACCCATCACCACGCTGCCGGATGCTATGACCGTGCGCGGGGTAACGAGCGCACCGGCTGCGACCATGCAATCGTCGCCGATGTCGGCGCCGTCGAGCACGATCGCGCCAATACCGATCAAGCAGCGATTGCCGATGCGACACCCGTGTAAGGTGGCGCGGTGGCCGACGGTGACGTCGTCGCCGATCGAGCAGTCGTAACGCTCGCGCGTGACGTGAACCACGACGTGGTCTTGCAGATTGGTGCGGGCGCCGATGCGAATCGGCTGGATGTCGCCGCGGACCACTGCGTAAAACCAGACGCTCGACCCTTCCCCGATCTCGACATCTCCGATGATGCGCGCGGTGTCTTCGATGAAAACATCGTCGTTAAGGATCGGAAGATGATTGCGATAGGCGACGAGCATCGGCGGAGGTTATGATGTGACGCCGGGTGGGGCAATCATCTGATGGACGGTGGCGCTTCGAGCGGCATGGCCTATTTGCCACGGCCGTCGCACGCGTCGACTACCTGAGCGTGGAAGTCCTTCAACAGCGCCTCCACGAAGCTCCGGTAGTCTCCCCTTACGTCCGCACCGGCGGGACGCGCGTCCGCTACGCTCGGCGACGCGCGCAATACCCTTATCAGGCACTCGGCAGTCGCCTCGTGGAATAGCGGTCCTCGGATATAGCCCGTGACAAGAGTCACGAGCGCAAGGCCCGTCACCTTGATGATGATGGCCTTCATAGCGACTGCGCCCGGGGGGTGGTCACTTTCGCTTGCGCAGACGACTGCGATGGCAACGGCACAGACACAGTCGACAAGTGATCGCCGCTGCCGTTGCGGCCGCGTTCATGATGGAGAATCGACGTTGTCAGAGCCACCAGCGGTTGAGATCGATCGCAATCGCGTCGAACGGTTCGGCTCGCACCGTCACGTTGCCCTCGAACGTTGCCGCGACCACCCAGCGCTGCTCTTCTGGTCGATAGATCTCGAGCGTCTGCTGCAGTGTGCCTGCAGGATCTTTTTCTTTCATCGCTCGATTGATTGCCGTTGCGGCCGTTGCGGCTGCGGCCGGCGGTGCAGTGTTTATCGCGCCGCAGGGCCGAGAGCCGAACAACTTGGGGACTACGATTACTGTGTCGTTCCCGGCTGAGGCTTTCGCCGGCGAAAGCCTCAGCGCCGCAGGCTTAGCGTCTAGTCTGCGCTCGCGCGTTGAAAGGCGGCACGCTGCTGCAGTCGTTCGAGGTATGCCTGCAGCCGAGGGAAGCTGGCGTCTAGCACCCCGAGAAACAAGGAGGCCGCGACATTGAAATGGAGCTGGATATCGGCGGCGGAGAAATCCGGCCCCGGCAGATAGTTGCTGTGCTCGAGACCGCGCTCCAGCGTCATCAGCGTGGTGCGAGCCCGGTCGCGGGCGTCGGCGATCACCTGCGGGACCTGATCGGCGTCGCCTTTGTACAGCTTGTGCCAGAGGATGGTGGACAGCGGCACCGACAGCGTCCCCTCGGCGAAGTGCAGCCATTGCAGATAAGGACCGCGAGCCGCGCTGTCGATCGGCGGCGCCAAGCGGCCGCCGCCGTAGCGATCGACGATGTACTCGAGAATCGCGCCCGACTCGGCGATGGTGACGCGGTCGTCCTCGATCACCGGCACCTTCCCGGAGGGTGTCGGCTGCACGAAGAAGCCGCCGGACGGAATGACGAAGGTGACACGCTCGAGCTGGTACGGCAGCTCCAGCTCTTCGAGCAACCAACGCACTCGCAGGGCG
>DASPMH010000493.1:0-2037 GCA_035627175.1 Terriglobales bacterium
TCCCGCCGGCTTCGATTCGCCTTCACGCGCCATCTGTAGACCGTTGCTGGGCCGCTCGCACGAGCAGCGACCTGGCGAACAGGCCCGGGTGAACTGAGCTGGCAACGGCTCTTCGCCGTATCGGGTTCGTTGGCAGAGACCCGCGGCGCGCCGGTAAATGTTCTCGATCCGCACCGCTTCCATTTCGAGCTCAGAGGCTTCCAAATCCTGGCAGTCCTGGGCGGCGTGCACCAACTCGTGCAGCAGCGAAGCGGTAGGATCACGGCGCACCGGCTGATCCGAATCGCCATCGCACTCGGCCTCGAGCTCGGTGCGCAGAGTCGGATTCCAGGTGATCGTGCCGACGCGCGCACTACCACGGCGGCGGGAGGGCGGATCGAAGGTATTGCGGTCGGCGGCGACGCTGGTGCAGACCCGGTAGCTGCTGCCATTGCAGCGCCGAATCGTTTCAAGGACCTCTTGGATCTCGACGTGCTCTCCGCACGGATCGACGCTCGCTTCGATACGGCGCCAAGCGTCGGCGATCTTGGGATCGTCTTGCTCGCCACAGGTAGCGAGTTGAGCTCGAATTGGAGAGCTCAAAACCTCCAAGAGAAGAATGACCGCGAAGAAAACTTTCACCCGCACAATCCTCGGCGCTACGTGATTGGTCGCGCACCATAAAGATTGAAGAGGGGCTAAAGCAAGCTTTAATTCGCTCCTCTGCAGATTTTCTCTAGGGGCGCCAGGATTACAGGCGAATTTTGTAAACGTGGCGCATTGCGGCGGTCGTCTAGGACAAACGCCGTGGTCGCTCGCAGCATGAGAACTGGCACGGCCTTCGCACCGGCATTGATCACCTAACCCCTCCCCTCCCACACACTGCTCCCCGGCAGTGAACGCCAGCGGCTCTTTTACTCCAAGGCTAAGAGCCGCTGGCGTTTTGGGATTATTCGTAAAGTCAAAAAAAACCGGCGCGCCATCATTGGCGCGCCGGTTCTACTTGGTAGGACTTGTCGGCTCAGCTGCAGGGCACGTTGATATTGATCCACTCGCCGTCGGCGCAACGCAAAGTAGTGCCGTTGCGACAAATCGAGGAGCCACTGGCGACACTAGCCCCGCCGAACATGCAGCTGCGGCTACGATGTGCCATGCCTGGGTCGAGTGCGCTGCGCGGCTCGGCACAAGCAAGACCCAGGTTGCGCCACTCACCCCGCTCGCAGCGGAATTGCGTGCCACTCTGGCAGATCGGCGCACCGTCGGAATACGTCTGCCCGTTGTAGCGGCACACACTGTCGGAGATCACCGGCGCGTCGGCGGCGCGCACCGCCGGACCCGCAAAGTTGAGCTCGGTTACGTGCCCGCGTTCGTCGAGCCGCACCTGCACCATCTGGTTCGCATAGCGCGACAGCTCGAGATGCGCCGGGGCCCGATACGAACGCGAATCACCCGCGATGGAGAAGGTCGACGGGCTGGTGACAAGCAGATGGCCGGTGATCACCTCATAGCCGTGCTCCACCGGCGCGATGTGCATCGGCATCTCTTCGATGGCAACCACTCGGCCGCCACTGAGTCGCACCTCGACTGGCTTTCCGTCGAAGGCTTCGAGCGAAACACCACCCGGTGCCTGGAATGATCCGCCGTGGTCGACTAACCGAAACCGAGAGGAGCTGCCGTCGAGTACGACAAGCTCTCCCGTCAAGACCTGATCCGCACCGAGAGCAGGCAGTGCGGTCAGCAGACAGACACCTAGCGTGATCAGCCATTTCGATAGGTTCATGCAGCACCTCCAATATGCCACTCGTAAGCGCAACCTTTATGCCATCGTTGGCTGCCGTTGACATGTGGCGATCTCGCCAGATTCGGCGGGCTATTTTGTAAGACCGTTCCTCTGGTTCATGGCCGCCGCGAACTATCAACCAAAAGACCGATGTTGTGATTTGGTTCGTCGCTTGCTCGTCAAGCTGAACATAATGGAGGTTCGTATGAACAAAACCTTGCAATGGAGCTTGGTCGCCGGATTGATCCTTTCCGCACCGGCTTCTCTGTTGGCTGCGG
>DASPMH010000494.1:0-4184 GCA_035627175.1 Terriglobales bacterium
CTCGGCTTTGCGGACGATGGCCGAGATTACGGCATCTCGGCGCAGATGCTGCGCGACCTCGGCGTCAAACGGGTGCATCTGCTGACCAACAACCCCAAGAAGATCGACGGGCTGCGGCGCTATGGCATCGAGGTAGCCGAACGCCAGCCGCTCGAGATCCCGGCACATCAGGGCAACATCCGTTATCTCCGCACCAAGCGCGAGAAGCTCGGTCACCTCTTCAGCGGACTCGATCAGGGTAACGCATGAGCGCACCCGCCGTACGCAAGGGGGGACACGATGCGAGCCAGCTGCGCGTCGGCATCGTCGTCGCCCGCTTCAATAGCCTGGTGACCGACAGCTTGTTGCAAGGAGCGCTCAAGGCGTTGCACGAAAATGGCTGCCCGACCGAGAACATCGAAGTTCTGCAGGTGCCGGGCGCGGTCGAGCTACCGCTGATGGTGGCGGCGTTGGCGGACCGGCGCAGCTTCGATGCGCTGATCGCCCTCGGGGCGATAGTGCGTGGTGAAACCCAGCACCATCACTACATCTCGCAAGCCGTGGTCGACGCACTGCAGCAGATCGGTCTGCAGCAGCGCCTCCCGATCGCCTTGGGTGTGCTGACGACGGAGAATATGGCGCAAGCGCTGCAGCGCGCCGCCGCCGACCCCGGCAACAAAGGCCACGAAGCCGCCTTGACCGCGATCGAGTGCGCTAACTTGTTGAAACAACTCGGCTCGCTGTAGCGCGCGCTCTCCAAGCGCGCCATTCGTGCGGCCGACCTTCGAGTGGGGCGTCTATGCGCCCGCCAGGTATCGGTCAATGCCGCCGGTGACGCCGACCGTCGTCGTCGTGCCGATCATGGTGACCATGCCCACCGTGGTGCCCATCCCGGCGATGATGGTGGCCATCGTGGTCATACGCCCGGCGAGAATGCCCACGGCCATGATGGTCGCGATCATGAACGACGCATCCCGGCGCCAGTAAGCTCAAACCTACCAAAAGTGCCGCAAAAGTTTTCATGCAGCGGAATTGAGCGACTTACATGCCATCGCCCGCCGCGTCGGCCGACAGCCTCGGCCACTGCCCCTTTTGAAATAGTTGCGTCGGCATGAACGAGTGGCGCGAGATTCGGAAGCACCTAAAGATAAGGCGATGGACTACTCGACCATCCCTGATGATCTCCGCGGCATCGAAACAAAACGTTCTACCGGGTCGGGAACTTGCTCTGGCGACCAGAGCGCCGAGCGGAAATACTCGAACCGCGACCAAGCCGCGGAAAGGTTGGCGAAGTACGGCGAGAAGGCGTCGCCGCTCGGGCCGGAGGAGTGCGCGAACCAAGCTTCGTTCGGCTTGCTCAGGTCACAGATGAAGCGGCTGCTCGGCCCAACCAGCGAGTAGAGCCGCGCACCTAAAGGTACCGAGCGCGACGGGTTGACGGTGTAATCGTCGCCCGGGAACGGCTCGTCCAAGGCGATGAAGTAACGGCCGATTCCCGGCAGCAAGCCCAATGGCGTGCCCAGCCAAACGCGCTGAATGGCTCCCCACTGCCACTCCGCCGGCTGGCTGCCGCAGGCGTGCTGCAGCCTGTCCAGCGCCGCCGCAACGGCCTCTTGCGCCAGTGCCGAGAGGGACCGCGCGGCCGCCGCTTCGATATCGCTACGCAGCGGGTCGTGCCCATCGAGTAGCAGCTGATGCAATCTCGGCCGCGCCTTGCGGCCGTTGCAGAAGCGCTGCCCCAACTCCTTGCCGAGCAGGGGGAAATAGACACGTTGGTTCAGCTCGATCATGGTCCAGACGAATACTGCCGCCGCGGGCGAGTCGCATCCGAAACTGCCGTCCCACTCACACAGCAGCCGGCGCGCCGTCACCATCGCCTCATTTGCCTCGCTGTCCGGCAGCAATGCGCACAACGCCTGCGCGAGCGGTGCGCCATAGTCCGTGCCGATATCGCCTTGGATGTCCGCCAAGCTCTTCCAATCGTGTCGCGCATCACCGGCGAGTCGCTGCTCGATACGATCCTGGCGAAAGCGCGGCTCGAAGTGCGAGCGCGTTGCGATTGCCAAGTAGTTCTCGTCATCGGTCCGCGAATTCGCCGTCGCGACGTAACCGCGCGGCGGGTTCAAAATCTTCGGCATCTCGGCGAACGAGACGTAGCCGAGCCATTCACCGTCCGGGTCGTGCGCATCGCGGACGAACAAACCATCCTTCGCCCGCTTGGGAAGACGCCCGTAGATCTCCCAGCCGAAATGTCCATCCTTGTGGGCGTAGGTGTGGTTGAAGTCGAACGGGCCGTCGTTGAGCAATGCCACCGCTTGCTGGTGCTCAGCGACGCTGGCCGCGCTCATCAGTGCCAGCGCTCCTTCGAAGTAGCCGGCCATGTCCGCCGACACGTGCCGTACTGCCAGATCGACGCCATCGGCGTGCTTCCAGCCAGGATACAAGATGCCGTGGTCGCAGCTGTCCCACTCGATGGTCACGTGGCCGTGAAGACGCGCCGGCAGCTCTTCACGATGAGAGGTGATCGGCGCGCTTCCGCCGGCGGTGCGATAGCGCTTGGTATCTTCGGGCAGCCGATGGACGCGGTAGAGATCCCAGCCGTCGCGGTAGCCGGTAGTCACGCCCCACGCCATGGCGCGGTTGTGTCCGAAGGCGAAGACCGGACATCCGGGCAGCATACCGCCTTGCAGCTCGAAACCCGGTCCGCGCAGATGAGCGTGAAACCAGAAGGTCGGCAGCGGCAACACCGGTACGTGCGGATCATTGGCGAGCAGGGGCTTGCCGGTCGCCGAGCGCGCCGCCCCGACCACCCAGTTGTTGCTGCCTCCGCCCGGCGGCTCGACCGGTAGCTGCGGGCGCGACCCCGCACCCGGCGTATAGCTGAGCGGCGCGTCGTCCCAATCGACATCGTTGAAGAGGTGGCGGGCGCGAGCGTCGCCAAGGTGTCCTCGGACGGCGTCGAAGGCGAGCTCGTGCTCGAGACCGGTCAAGCTGACGACGAAGGCGCAGGTGCGCGCGGTGAGCAGGCAATCCTGCGGCCGCCACGACCGCACCGCGCCGAGAAGCAGATACTCGATCGGATAAACGCCCTGCATCGCGGTCAGCGCAGCGTTGATACCGTCGGAGAACGCCGTCAGGCACCGCCGCTCGCGTTCGCCGAGGCGGTCAAATGCTTCCTCGCAATCACGCTCGAAGCCGAGCGGGCGGACCAAGCGGTCGATGTCGCTGACGCGCTTGCCGCCGATCACCTCGACGTTTTTCGGCGCGGCGAGATCGCCGAACAGCGAGCTCAGGCGGCCGGCGCCGAGATGGCGGAGCACGTCGATGAACAGAAAGCGGTCGGCACCTTGCAGGTAGCCTGCGGCGGCGAAGAGATCGCGCTCGTCCTCGGCGTAGATGTGGGGCACGCCATTGCTGTCGCGCACGATTTCGAGCGAGCCGTGCGATGGCGGCAGGTTGGCGGCGATCAGCGGCGGATCGGTGCCGCTGACCAAGGGCGCACCGTGACGGGCGGAGCGGATGCCGGCGAGCACGCGCCAGAGCATGCCGGCGAGGTGCTTGCGTCGCAGCTTGGGTTCGGTGATGTGGCCGGGGTCGTGCATCGCCGCGGCATAGCACAAGGGGAAACGGGCGTGCGCCCCCCTTTTCGCTGCCGGCGCTCTGCCGAGCGCAGCTACAGTTGCGTGGCTGGCGATGACGCTGTACGGATGAGCGCTGGCCAACTCGGCACCCACTTCGGAAACGCCAAGATCATCATGGGAATGCGTCGCAAAGGCCGGGAATTGGCCGTTCAGGGACTGTATCAGCTGGAGATGCGCGGCGATCCGTTCCTGACTCTCGAGACCTTTTGGAAACAGGCCGACGGGAGCGAGCGCGCCAAAGACTTCGGCCGTGGGCTGGTGCAGGGGGTTACCGAGTTTCGCGACGAGATCAACGGTTTGATCTCCGAGGCGGCGCAGAATTGGCGCATCGAGCGGCTCTCCGCCGTCGACGTCTGCGTGCTGCGGGTCGCTACCTACGAGCTGCTCAAGCGGCGCGAGGTCCCCACCAGTGTCATTCTCGACGAGGCGATCGAGATCGCTCGCCGCTTCAGCACCGGCGAGTCCGCTTCGTTCGTCAACGGTGTGCTCGATCAGATTGCACTCAAGCTCGGAGTGAAGGACAACCGCGGCACAACGGTAGAAAGCGACAGCGACGATGAATGA
>DASPMH010000495.1:0-14623 GCA_035627175.1 Terriglobales bacterium
GGCCACCCAGTGGGCCGAGCTCAGCTCGGAGCAGATTGCGGTCGATCTCTATTGCGGTGCCGGTGCCCTCGCCTTTCATCTCGCCGCCGGGGCCCGGCTGGTAATCGGCGTCGAGGAATCGCCGATTGCGATTGCCGACGCCAAGACCAACGTCCGCATGAACGGCTTCCACAATGTCCGCTTTCGCTGCGGTGACGCCGGTGACTTACTGACTCAGCTGGCGGCGGAGCTCGAGCGCCTCGACGTCATCGCCCTCAATCCACCTCGCAAAGGCGCGAGCGAGGCGGTGCGTGCGGCGATCCTCGCGGCGGCACCGAAGCGGATCGTCTACATCTCCTGCGATCCGACCACGCTGGCGCGCGATCTCGATCACCTGACCACGGCCGGTGGTTATCGGCTGGAGCAGCTGCAACCGTACGACATGCTGCCGCAGACCGAGCACGTCGAGTGCGTCGCCTTGCTCGGGCGGGTCGCTTGAGACGGTCGGAACCGCGTGGTAGTGGCACCGGCTGCCTGGCGTTCCTGCCGGCGCGGAATCTCAAGCAAGAGCGATGAGCGGAGTAGAGGCGCGCACGACGGAGGCCGGCAATCGCATTGGTGCAGATGTGCCCACCGGCTGTCCCTTGCACTGTCGGCCGGCTCCCGAGGCAATCTTCGATCTCGCCGGCCACCGCGTCCTGCGCTGCCCGGCGTGCGCCTTGTTTTTCCTGCGAGCGGAGGATCTCCGGCCGGCGTCGCTGCTCGAGCGCTCCGAATTCGAGGACGCCTTCTACGACCTGCGCACGTCCAATTACCAAGTCATCCTCGGCCATTTGCAAGAGCTCGGAGCCGGCCAAGAGCTGCTCGACGTCGGCTGCTCGAGCGGCTGGTTCCTCGAGCAGGCGCGCCGCCACGGCTACCGCTGCCGCGGCATCGAACCCGACGACTTCTTCTTCGAACGCGCCCGGCGGCGCTTGCCCGCGGAGGTCGAGCTCGTCCACGGATTCTTCGATCGCGACTTGCCGGCGGCTTGGACCGGGTTCGACGTGATCACCTTTCACGATGTCTTCGAGCACCTTCCTCATCCGATCGAGATCCTCGGCGCCTGCCGCCGTCGCTTACAGCCAAACGGATGGGTGGTGCTGTCGGTGCCTTCGGCTGCCGGCTTCGTCTTCACCCTCAGCCGCTGGTTTTACCGCCTCGGTGCGACCGCGCCGCTCGAGCGGATGTTCCAGCTGCATTATCCCTACCCGCACCTGTTTTACTTCGACCGGCGCAGCATCGCCGCGCTGGCGCAGCGGTCGGGCTTCGAGGTGGTTCGCAGCTTCGGCTTACGGGCCTTGTCGGCGCGTGGTTCCTTCCACCGGGCGCGGATGGACCGCGCCTCGAGCTGGAAGCAGACAATCCGTAATGGGCTGGCGGGATCGGCTCTGGTCAGCTTCGCGCTGCTGCAGTACGTCCTGCCTCCCGACAACGAAGTGTTCATCCTGAAGCCCAAGCCGCTATGATCGATACCTCCTCGCAACCGCTTTCCGCGCCGCGCTTGCTGCTCCTTTTCACCGCGCTGCTCATCTGCGCCGTCTCGCAGTGGTTCATCTTTCACCAGACGGAATGGTTCTACTCGAGCTGGGGCCTTGGTCTCGGTGCCCTGGTAGCCGCTTGGGCACTCGGCTCGCCCCGACCGCTTGCGGTAGTCGGCCGCGGACCCTCACCGGCACCGGTGCAGGTGCGCGGCGGCGTCTTCCTCGCCACTCTCGGGCTCGCTGCCGCCATCGCCGGCATGCTGTTGCTGTCTTTCGCCTGGCTGAAGGCCTTCGGACTCGGCTGGGGCTTGGTGGTCGGCGGTCTAGCCCTGTGGAGCTATGGGCTGTCGCGGCTCGATGCGCCGCTGCGCAAGCCGGTAGCGGGAGTACCGTGGGTGAGCTGGGAGCTGATCGCCTTGGGACTGGTGATCGGGGTCGGCTTGTTCCTGCGCTTCTACCGGTACGATTACTTCCCCCCGCCCGACGGCGTCTGCGCCGTCGAGGAGCCGCAGTCCGGACAAGGCGCCGATATGATTCTGCGCGGCGCGCGGCCGTGGGAATTCATGCTCGATCGCTGGCTGCCGGTATTCGGCTTTCTGACCATCGGCCACAGCCTGGCCGCGATCCGGGTACCGTTCACCATAGTCAGCTGGCTGACCATACCGCCGCTGTATCTCTTGATGCGCGAGCTGATGTCGCGGCCGGCGGCCCTGTTCGCGACGTTACTCTTCGCCTTCTGTCGCTGGCACTTGATCTATGCCCGCCATGCCCACGCCGTCTTCGGCCCGACACTGCCGCTGATCCTGCTGGTGCTGTGGCTGTGCGTGCGCGTCTACAAATACGGCGGGCTTGCCGCCTATCCGTGGATCGGCGCGATCTCGGCCTACACGCTCTACACCTACGCCGGCTATCGAGCGACGATCGTTTTCGTTGCGCTGATGCTCGGGCTGAGCTTCCTCCATCACCTGTGGGTGATGCGCACCGGCGCTACCGCCGAGATTCGAGGTGCGGCGCAGCGTTCTTTGAAGGTGCAGCTCTTCGGCGCGGTGTTCGCCCTCGGCGGTTTCGCCTTGCTGGTGGTGCCGCTGATCTCCCAGCTCAGTTGGAACCCGTGGTACTTCTTCGAGGCGGCGGAGCGAGCCACCGGCGACACCGGCTACTACACCAGCGACACCACTTTGTATTGGCAGCGGCGCATCGAACGCATCCGTATCGCGACGATGATGTTCAGCCATTTCGGCGACGGCTCGCCGACTTTCAACATGCCAGGCGCGCCGCAGCTCGATCCCGTCTCCGGCACCCTTTTCGTCATCGGCCTCGCCTATTGTGCGATCTGGGCGTGGTACCGCTTCCAGGGCTTCTTCGCCTTCTACTTCCTCTTCCTGTTCCTGGTCGGCACCGTCTACGTGCACAATTACGATGTCCGCCGCCTGCAGGGCATCATTCCTCTGATCTTCATCCTGATCGGCTATGCCGCCGACCGCTTCGGCCAGGTGGTGTTGGTGCATTTCGGCAAGATCGCTCGCGGCGGCTTGGCTGTGCTGGCGCTGCTGATCTCCGTGGTCGCACTGTGGGACAACTACCGGGTCTACTTCCGCGAGATGATGCACTATCCGCCGGTGCGAAGCTCGTTTCACAACACCTACACCGTCGCCATCAGCTACCTGCACCAGCTCCCCGACAATGCTTACCTGTTGCTGATCAGTGACATGTCGAACTTCTTCACCCCGAGTGATTTCGAGTGGCTGCGCGGCGATCGCGTCCCCGGCAGGACTTCGGTCGACCTGCTGCCACTGTTCCGCGGCGACAACGCCCCTTGGAACGGCCGCGAGCTCCACCTGCTGATCCAGGAGCCGTTCTACGAATCCGCCGAGCTTGCCGAGCTGCTCGAGGAGCGCTTTCCGGAGACGCAATGCAGCCGCTACGAGCATCGCGATCAACCCGCGTTCGCCGACTTCCTCGCCTGTCAGGTGCCGTCGCGCGCCGACGGGCGCGGCTTCAGCGGTGGTATCAAGGCGCAATACTTCCGCGGTGCGGCCGCCGAGCCCTTTCTCGAACGGGTCGACCCGGTGATCAGCTTCGCCTTCACCCCGCATAGCTGCCGGTTGCCCGGCGCCGACGGCAAGCCGCCCTGCCGCGTCGTCTGGGAAGGGGAATTCGAAATTCTAGAGGCCGGCGATTATGTGCTCTCGGCAGATGTCCGCCACGGGCTGATCGACGCGCGCATCGACGACCAGACGCTGCGCGTACCCAGCTTGGAACCCCCCGACAGCGACAAGACGGCGCAGTCGCGTCTGACCCTCGCCGCTGGCATGCACCGCGTCCGCATCGAGTCCAGCTATGCCGGCCTCGAAGGTGTCGGCACTCGCTTGCGGATCCAGCGCTACCCCGACGGCCCTTGGCAGCTGGTGCGCTTCGCCCGCTTCGATCAAGCGCGCCGTGCTCTAGGCTCGGCGGTCAGCTCGTTCATCAACCGCAGCAGCTCGTGATTGTCGATCGGCTTGGCGAGGTAGGCGTCGCAGCCTGCGGCCAGGGCATTGGCGCGATCTTCGGGAAAGGCGTGGGCGGTGACGGCGACGATCGGCAAGGCGCGCAACTCGGGCCGGCGGCGCAGTGCCCGAGTGAGAGCGAGCCCGTCCTCGTCGCCCTTGAGCGAGAGATCCATCAGGACGATGCCGACGCTGTCGCCGTGCGCCGCCAGCCAATTGCGGGCTTCGGCCGCGGACGCGGCGCAGGCGACATCGTAGCGGGGACCGAGCAAACGCTGCATCCACATCTGAGTACCGGCGTCGTCTTCGACCACGAGAACCAGAGGCTTCTCCCGATCGCCGGCCGCCGGCGCGATGCTTCCGTCCGGCACCGTCGTCTGGTGGGGCTCGGGTGCTGCGCTATCGAAGCTGTCCTCGCTCGCAAAATGAATGGTAAAGGTCGAACCGATTCCTTTGCGGCTCTCGACCGAGATGGTGGCGCCGTTCATCTCGAGAAAGCGCTTGGCGAGCGCCAGCCCGAGACCCGACCCTTCGTAGGGCCGGGTGTAGCCGCTGCGCTCTTGAGTGAACGACTCGTAGAGATGCGGCATATAGCTTTCGTCGATACCGACGCCGGTGTCGCTGACCCGGATGCACAAGCGGCCGTCATCACCGCGCACCAGGGCGACGCGCACTTCGCCTCGGCCGGTGAACTTGATGGCATTGTCGAGCAGGTTGGCGAGCGCGTGCGATAGGCAGTAGCTGTCGAAGGTGACGGTACCGCCGGCGGCGATGTCGCAGATCAAGGCGATGCCCTTTTCGCGCGCCAGCACTTCGAATTCCTCGACTTGAGCTTGCACGAATGGGCCGAGATCGATGCGATCGAGACTGATCTCGAAAGCACGGCTTTCGATTTTGGAGATGTCGAGGATGCCGTGGATCGTCTGGATCAGCCGCTGACTGGCGCGGCTCATCTTGTCGAAGATCTCCTCCTGGGAGGCATCGCCTTTCGAGCGTAGCTCTTCGCGCAGCAGTTGGCTGTAACCGAGGATGATGTTGAGCGGCGTGCGGATCTCGTGGCTCATGTTGGCGAGGAATTCGGACTTGAGCCGAGACGACTCGAGCGCCGCGTCGCGTGCCGTGGCGAGCTCCGACTGGGCCCGCCGGCGCTGGCCGATCTCGGCGCGCAGGGCCTGATCGCGATGCTGGATCTCGGCCAACATGTCGTTGAACGACTCGACCAGCTCGCCGGTCTCGTCGCGGCCCATCGGCGCGGCTCGTAGCGAATAGTCGCGCTCGCCCGAGACCCGCCGCGCCAGCACGGAGAGTTGGCGAATCGGCTCGGACACCGCCCGTTGCAGCCGCGATGAAAGCGGCACCGTCACCAACATCGCAAAAATCAGAAAGGTCGCAGCAACCGAGGCGAATCGGGTTACCCGCGCGGTGATCTCACCGGTGTCGGCGTGCAAGGTGACGCTGCCGATCGCCTTGTCGGCGTCGACGATCAGCCGCGATAGCAGCAGCCGATTCTCGTCGAAGCGAAAGCCCTCTTGCACCGGCGCGTTCGCCAAGACCGGCTGAACCAAGCTGTCGGTGGCACCCGGCGGACCGTAGCGGGCAAACGAGCGCCCATCGGGCAGCCGGATCACGGCTTCGATGATCTGGGGCTCGGCGCGCAGCGCAGCCAGGGTCGCGGCGGCGGCGTCGGGATCGTCGAAGATGATGGCAGCGGTGCTGTTGCGGCCGACGATCTCCGCCTGCGTCGCCAGCTTGCGCACCAACGCTTCGCGAAAGGTCATCACGTCCCAGGTCAAGATCGCCGCCCAGGCGAACAGCAGCGCGCAACCGGTCGTCAGTAACGAGACGGTCAGGAGCTTCGCTTGGATCGAGACGTCGGAAAAGCGCCGCATCGAGAGATTCCGTCAGAGTCGCCGCAACATTCCCATCCCTGCGAAAATCAAATGCATTCGCGGTCCTGTCTCAATTCTTTAGAGGACGTCAACGGGCATCGCGCACAGCATCGCGCATGACGCACTGCGCGAGCGTGCCGCGGCTTCACCGCCGTGCCGCCGGCTGCTACGTTCGCCAGCGTGGCACGCAGCTTTCGACCTCGTCCTCGCCGTTCCCCGGCCGCCAAACCGCACGTCGATGCGGACGCTCTGGTGCGCCAAGCTCGCCAGGCCGCGCTCGAGCGAGAGCAGGGATATCGGGCTCGCTCGCTCGCTTTACACGGCTGGATCTGCGCCAAGTGCGCCCGAGAGTTCGACGCCAACAACCTCCACCTGCTGACCGTCCATCACAAAGACGGTAACCACCACAACAATCCGCCTGACGGCAGCAACTGGGAGAACCTCTGTGTCGACTGCCACGAAGGCGAGCACACCCGCGAGTTGCTGGCCGACTATATCGCCGGTAAAGACTGAGGCAGTGGCTCAGTGAATGCGGTGAGGATCGAATCCCGCCTGATCCTGCTGATCGGACCACCGCGTTCGGGCACGACGCTACTGATGCGGATGCTGCAGGCGCACTCGCAGGTCTACAGCCGGCCCGAGCCGCACCTGTTCGGGCCGCTCGCCCACCTCGGTTACTACGACACGGTCGAGAAGGCACCTTTCGATCAATTTCAGGCGGCGGACGCGGTGCGGGCGTTGGTCACGGATCTGCCGCATGGCGAGCAAGACTACCTCGACGCCTGTCGCGCTTACGTCGACGTCCTCTATTCCCGCTTGCTCGATGGCAAAGGCGGAGGGCGGCGTTACTTCGTCGACAAGACCCCGGCGAATGCGCTGGTGCTGCCGTTCCTCACCAAACTATTTCCGCGCGCCCATTACATCGTGCTCACCCGCCATCCAGCGGCGGTATTCAGCTCGTACGCCAGCTCGTTCTTCGACGGCGATTATGAAGCGGCGCGCCGTTTCAACCCGATTCTGAATCGCTACATTCCGCCGATGGCCGCGCTGCTGCGCGAGCGTCCGGTGCCGCTCGAGCACGTCCGCTACGAGCAACTGGTGATGCAGCCGGAGAACGAAATGCGCAGGTTGTGTCGGTTCCTGTCACTCGAATTCGAGCCGGCAATGGTCGAGTACGGCACCCAACAGCTCGAAGGCCAGGGGCTCGGTGACCCGCTGACCGTCAACCGCCAGCAGCGCCCGGTGACCGACTCGATCGAGCGCTGGGCACCGGAGCTGGCGCGCTCGTCCGAGAAGCTTGCGTTGGTGCGCGAGATGCTCGACGCGATCGACGACCGCGACCTGGAAGCCTGGGGCACCCCGCGCCCGACCCTATGGCAGCCGCTGCAAGCCGCCGGCGCGGCGGGCGAGGACAATCGCATCCGTTGGAACCGTTTCCTGCTCCAGCGCAAGCTGCTGGTTTGGCTACGCCGTGACATCCACCAGCGCTCGCACGGCCGCTGGATCAAACGCATCCGGGACGCCTGCGACATCCTCCTGCGCGGCTGAAAGATGCGCCGTGAATCGCGGCGCTGGCGTAAGGGTCCTCTCCCCCGCGAGCATTTTCTGCTCGCGGGGGAGAGCCAGAGAGGGGGCAATTCGTGGCGGGGTCTTCGTCCTATCCGGATGAATGCCCTGGCGGAGGATCGCCGCGGTCGGCGAACTATTCCTCAGGCTGATGCGTCAACTCGCAGCAGAGCGGGTGTTTGCCGAGAGGAGGTAGCGATTGTTGCGCGGAGTGCATATTCTCTGGCGATGGCACGCACGGTCGAGCAATTGGCAAAGCAGGCGATGGAGTTGCCGGACTTGCTAGTGGAGAGTCTCGATACCGACGAGATCAGCGCCATAGACCGGGCATGGTTGGCTGAGGCAACCCGTCGGCGCGACGAGGTTCGCGTCGGGCAGGTCGAGGCCATCGATGGAGAAGAAGCCCGGCAGCGGGTGCGCGACGCCATCCGTCGATGAAGCATGCGTTCCATCCGGACGCACTGTCGGAATACGAGGAAGCTGCTCGTTACTATGCAGTGCTCCGGTTGTCAGGGTAGCGGCGCTTTAGGTTTGCATCGGTGACCAGCGGCCAAAGATGCTTGCGCGAAAGCTCGCGGCATCCCTCAAGCCAAGCACTGCTACCAGCTCACGCGGCTGCCACCAGCGCAGCGAACAGAGGCCGCGGAGCACCTTGCGGAGCCGATGCGCGGCAGGCTTCGGGGTCGAGCCTCGTGAGCGCAAGCCGGAGGTCGGTTGGGCAGCGCAGCGATCAGCGAGGTGACGTCCGGCGCCGCCCCTGCCGTACCTTGTGCGAGCCCCTGTGGATCCGGCTCGAACCCCTGCGTACCCGGGCTCAGCCCCTGCGTATTCTCCGCCGAGAGCCCCTTCGTACCTGGCTCCAACCCCCGCGCATCGACCGGGACCTGCGCCTTCGGCCCCAGCTCGTAATAGCTGTTCGGTCCGGCCGCGTGCAGAACCAGCAGCTTGCGGTCTCGCAGCCTGCGCAGGAGGGCCCTCGCCGTCAGCGTGTCGAGTTCCGAGATGGCCCGCAGGCGCGCGTTGTCGAGGCGGACTGCACGGTAGGCCTCGATTTGCGCAATCGCAAATGCGTTGCGCTCATCCCGCCACCGCCGTCTTCGTTGCCCCGCCGTGGTGGGTCACGCGCGGGCGGCAGCGGATCTTCACTGCGCTCTTGGTGAACGCCTCGTCGGTCGCCTTGCTCGACCAGATGAAGGCCTCGCCGGGGCGTAGGTTCGACATCTTCTCGGGCGTGAGAGAGCCCAGCGCCGCGTTCGCTTTCTGGATGTGCTTGAGCCAGGCGGGCGAGTTGAACTTGTGGAGAATGACCTGGCTGGAGAGCTCGATGAGTGAGATGGGCACCGAGGGCGGGTCCTGACTCGCAACCATTATGCTCGTGCCCTTGTGACGCATCTCGCGCACGACCTCGATGAGCCCGGCCACGAGGTCGGGGCTCTCGATGTACTTGTGGGCCTCGTCGAAGACGACGAGCTTGTTGAACGAGTGCTCCGCGCCTTGGGCGTCGCGGTACTTCGCATCGGCGAATAGCTGCAGGAGCACGACGAAAAGGCCGAGCGCCTCGTCCTTCTCGATGAACTCGTCGCGGAGGTCGACGATGATAAGACGGCCCGGGCGAATCTCGTCCTTCAGGCGCGCTGAGTCGTCGATGTATTCGGCCGCGAGCTCGAGGCGCATCTTCGCCATACCCTTGAGGTGATCGGGCAGCGACGAGTCCTCGATGCCTTGATTCAGCCCTTGGAGCGTGAGGTCGTCGCGCAATGACTTCATCACGCGGTTGAGCTGGCGGATATACGTGGCTTGGTTACCCACCGCTCCCATGAGGAAGCGCCAGTGGCTGGTCTGTAGCTCGGCGGCGCCGAACTTCAGCGGCCGCACCTGGATGTTTGGGTACTCGCGCTTGCGCTCCTCTAGCTTGTCCGCGGGCGCCAGCAGGAGGACATCGGAGAGAGCGCGGGGCTCCGCACCGAAGGTCTCCTTCAGCGCCTTCACCTGGGCGGTCTCGCCGTTCGGCGCCACCATCGAAGTGAATTCCGGGCGGTAATCCATCGTCGGGCTGTAGTGGAAAATGACCGTCGCCAGCGGATTCGGAAGCACGTTGATGTTCGGGATGGGCAGCGAGGCCATCTCCGCAATCGTGCCGAGGGTGTAGCTCTTACCTCCCCCCTGAACGCCAAAGAGGCTGATGGTGTGCGTCTGGTTCAGATCGATCGCGATGCGCCGGCCTGAGACGTCGCCAAGCAGCCCAAACTGCGGCGAGTCGCCGGTGACGCCGAGTATGATGTCGTAGGGCACGGCGTGCGACGTCTTGGCCACGGGGCGCGTTGCGGGCTGACCCTCCTCTGCAGCGAGGGGCTCTGGCCGCGGCGCCGCCAGCGCAACGTTGGCGACCGACGCGGCCTCGGGCGGCGCAGCGACGGGCGGGGTCTCCGGCGCACTCGGGCGCTCCACGGGTGCCACGGCGGGCGTGGGCACCGCCTCCTGAGGGGCGGAAGGCGCGTGCAACGGCGGTGGGACGCTCGCTTGGCGGCCACCCAGCTCGTCCCACGAGACCGAGCGATCGCGCGCAGAGCCGAGGAAGGCGGCCGAGTCGAGCGTCGGCACTGAGGGGGCGCGCTCGCGGCGACGGCGAACCTCGGTAACGCCGCTCGGGCGCGGGCCACCACCATCCAATCCGCCGCTCCCCGACGAACTGGCGCTGAAGCTCGCTGACGACTCGGTGCTGGGCGCCGCGGCATCGACGAGCTGACGAATCAGGTTGACGCCGATGCGGTGATACTCGATCCCGCTCTCGATCTCGGGCGGCTCGGTTCCTGGCTTGGCGAAGTCAAAGATGAGGGCGCTGCGCGTGAACGCGAGCTGATAGCCCTCGTCGAGCGTGTGAACGAAGTAGCGCGCCTCGTCCGCGGCCTCGCGGCTGACGGCTCGGTAGCGCTCGGCGCGCTCCAGGTAGAACTCGAGCAGTAGCGCGAGCTCACGCGTCTTGAACGCGCGGTCGGGGCGGTCCCGGGGCGTGCGCTTCGGATCGAAGTGGTGCGCGAGCACCTGCTCGCTCTGCCCGATCTGCTCGGCGATGCTCGACTTGAGCACGTTGTAAGCGGCGAGGTCGCCGACGCCGGAATAGCATTTCACCTCGACGAGACGGCACGTGATGATGCGGCGGGTGATGTCTAGGTCGAAGAGTCCGAGGTCCGTGCGCTTGAAGCTGACCTCGTCGCCCAGCTCGTCGGCTCCCTGCTTCAGCACGCGGTACAGATCGAGGTGCGCGTCCATCGGAACCACGATCTGGTTCTCGAAGACTCCCTGATGTTCCAGGTAGAGGCGCGAGAGCGCCAGGCCCAAGGCTTCCGCCCGCTGCGTCGGCGACGAGATGAGCTTCAGCGCGAGCCGCCCGGACAGCGACCGGAGTTGGTCGAGTAACACCACCGCGTGGCGGCCCTCAGCCTCAAGCCCATATTGCTCTAGGACCGGACGCAAGAGCGCCTCGAGCTCGGCGACCGAACGGGACGTGATGACGAGCCGATGCCCCAACGTGCCCGCCATGTCCGGCGAGTGGTCGATGAGGTAATCCGGCCGGGTGGCGTGCCCCCCGTGGTCGAAGAACTCGATGCCGAGGTTGCGGTCGAGCGTGAAGACCCAATCGCTCACCTCGTGAACCTGATGGAGGAGCGCACGGTCGTCGGGACCAAGCGCCAGGCTCACGACGGGGCGGAGGTCGATCCCGCTCTGGCCAGTGGCGATGGTCGCCGTCGCGCTCGACATCGAGGCGGCGAGTTTGCCGAGCAGATCGGAGAGCTCCTCGGCGTCTTCGATGGGCTGAGCGACGCCGTGACGAGGAAGTCGTCGCCACGCCACGGTCTGCTCATCCTCGTAGTACTCCGTCGAAAACTCCTGCACGAGGCCGTGAACGAACGCAGTCGCGTGGCGAGGATCGGATTTGCGCGCGCCAACCTCCTCGGCCGGAAAGACGTCGAAGAGCAGCGACAGGTGGGCCGCGTGGGTGTCCGGACTGGTGCGGAAGTCGTTAGTCGAGCGTACCGCGAAGCGCAGCTTCGGGTGAAGGTGTGACTTGGCCGGAATGGAGAACGCGTCCGCCTCACGCGTGTTCGTGCCTCCATCCGGCGTAAGCAATGCGGCGATCTCGTCGCCGACCCCGGGCGCGTCGGGATCGGGCACGAAGAGCCGGAGGTCGTAGCGAAGGTCGGCGAAGGCCGACTCCTTCTGCAGCTCGAGTAGCATCTCCCCGAGCACGCCAGCGCGGCCCGGATTGAAGGCGTTGATGGTCAGCGTGCGCACGTAAGGGTGCTGCACGAGGTAGCGCCGCACGCGCGACGCGAGGTACTTGCCATCGATTAGCGCACCGCCGATGGCAGGCTCGGGGAGGCCGAGCGCGGTGCAAACCTCGCCGACGAGGCCGCGAGGGTCCTCCTCGTTCGATGGCGCGAAGAGCGTCCAGAATGGGTTGATACTGTCGACGCCGGTCAGCACGCGCCCCGTCTCCGTTGGCAGGACCGGCGGGAAGCTCGTTGGCGACAGGAGCTTCAGTAGCGCCTCGCGCGTCGGGACCACATATTCGTGCGGCGCGCTCCTGGCGGCCGCAACCCACAGGGTGCCGAGCTTCGCCCACGTCGCAAACCACAACGCCCTAAGCGGATGCGTGGGCGCAACCAGGACGGCGTCGCGGCGACGGCCACGGTGATCGACGATGGCGAGAAGCACGGAGTCGAGCGCGAGGATCTTGCGCAGGTCGGCGAAAGCCCGCTGCGAGTCGCTCTTCGCCGTCGCTTCCGCTCGCTGGGCCAGGTCTGCAAGCAGCGCGAGATAAGCACCCGCGTAATCGCTGGCGAGATCGGCGTTCGCCCCAGCGTCGACGCCCTGCGTGACCAACTCCGAGGCGCCGCTCCGTACCGCTTCGAAGTAGCGGGTACGCGCTTCAAGGAAACGATCGCCAGCGTCGCCCTGCGGCCAGCCGTTGACCTCACCGGTGCTCGTCCCCGGCACGCCGTGATTCACGGGGATGCGCCAGCTAATCGGACCCTCGGGGGCCGCGAGGATCTTCTGTTCGATGTTCTTGAGTGCGCGCGAGACCGGCACATGCACTGCGCCCTCGCGCCCAAGCTTCACCTCCAGCATGTCGGCACCGGAGACATGCCCATTGGACTTCTCTGCCCACGCGGCGTGCCCGAAGACGACGCTCGTCGGATCGCGGTCATCGAGAATGGCCTTGAACTGCGCACGGAATAAAGCGTGCAGAGCGCTCGGCTCGCGCTGCACGGCACGCTGCGCGGCCTCGATTTCCACTTCGGTGTCGGGCAGGACGTAGAAAAGATCGCTCTCGTTTGGCCGGGGCGCTGTCTCGTCCGCGTCTGCGCTCCAAGCGACTGCATCGCCGTTCGCGTCGACGAGCGGAATCAGGTCCCCACTCTCGGTCTGCGCGAGGACGCGAACGAAGTGCCAGCCCTCTTCCCAATCGATCTTACCTAGCGCCGAGAACGAAATTGCCGCCTTGTCAGTCGCCGTCTTCCACACGGACTTGCTGCGCGCGAGACCGATGGGACCATGTTCCTTCGAGATAACCTGCGCGACGAACTTCGCGAGGCCCTGCACCTTACTTGGGAGCGGAGCCGTGCGGAACTCGACGTTGAACTTCCGAAGGCTGCTGACGGGCAGGATGCACTGCCCGATGAGTTGCGCGAGCGGCTCCTTAGTCTCGTGGTCGGCAACCTTCGGCAGATCCGTTTGCACTTCGCCGACAAAGATGGCGTCAGGCTGGATACCGCCGTCTTCGAACTCCCACTTGTTGAAGGCGAGCGGCCAGAGCGCCTTGTCGACGACAATGCGGCGAGCCCACTGGCGTGGGTCGTCCGTACCAGCATCGGCGAGGAAGTTGCCAAGTAGGTTCTTGAAGGCGCGCTTCGAGAGCCCCAGCTCGCCCACGCGACCGCGCTCCGAGCGCGGCGACCAAGTCAGCTTCTCGACGCTCTCGCGGTTGCGTACGAGGCGGGTCGGGGCCTTCTCTGGCTGCGCCAGCCACTCGAAGTCGGGCACCAAACCCACTTCGTAGAGCGACGCACCGAGCGCCTCGCCGTCGTTACCGTTCACCTTCGCCGTCAGGAGAAAGCGCACCGTCGAGAGCGCATCCGCGAAACGCCATGAACGATCGCCACCACGCAGCCGCCGGAGCGACTCACCAACGCCAGCACATAGCGCGGAAGGCAGCTCGCCGAGTAGCTTCTCGATCAGTGCTTCGTAGAGGCCGGTGACCGAAACCTCCTCGAACGTCGCGACGCCGAACGAGTCTTCGGCCGAAGCGCGCACATCGCTGGGAACAAACACGAGGAGCGGCGAGCGTTGGGTGCCGTCGGCGTGGGGATTGCGCAGCTCCACGAGCTTCGTACTCGACACCGCGAGCTCGGCGGGGATGCTCAGCTTACCGTCGGTGAGAACCACGACCGTCGTGTTGGGCAGCTCTGCGCGAAGCCGCGCGCAGAGCCGCACCATCAGCTCGGCGTCGAGGTCGCTCACGCGCATGCAATGACCGGCCATACGCGTGCGGAGTTGCTCGACGAGCAACGGCACGGCTACGTTCTCCAGCTCGTTGATGAGCTGCGTCAGCGACAGCTCCTGGAACCCAGCACTCACGGCATTCCTTCCATGGCCGTGCCGCCCTCGCCGATGCGGAATCTCGGCGTGATTGTCTGCGTGACGTAGGCGTCGGAAAGATCGCGGTAGAAGCCGACCTCGCGAAGCCGTCCGGTGAATGCGTGGAGGTTGTCGCGTAGCGCACCGCGGTCTTCGATACTGGTTGTCGCGAAGCCATCACCGCGCGGCAACTGGTCGATGAAGATGCCGTAGCGCTCACGCAAGAACACGAGCAGCTCGTCGACGCGCATCTCGCCCGTGTGAAAGCCGCCGTCCGTACCCTGCTTCAGGATGGCGATCTGGAGCAGCACCTCTAGCAGGCGGCTGTCGAGGACGAAGCGCCGGGGCGCCTCCTTTGTTCGTCCCTGCGCGATGAGCGCGCCGGCCCGATTCTTCAAGAGGAGTGAGTCGAGGCACTGCGTGACGTACTTGCGGTGGAACGGACCACGCAGCGCGACGATCATCTCGATGTATGCGTCGAACTCCGAGAGGCCCATCTCGGTAACGGCCTTCACCTCGGGGTCGAGCTCGGCGTCCT
>DASPMH010000496.1:0-5710 GCA_035627175.1 Terriglobales bacterium
ACGTGCGCGCGCGACGACGTCCAGGCCAAGCTCTCCGCCAACGTCTACCGACAAGCTACGCTCAGCGAAGCCTGACTCCGCCCCACTCACCTTACGACACCTTCCGGGCAGCTGGCACTACGCCGTTCGCCGAACGGATACCTCAGAACGCACCCCGACCGTTAACCATCGAGACGGTGGCCTCATCGCCCCGCTCCTCGATGCGAACCGCGATTGGGCGATGGAAGGTCCGCAGTCATAAGAAGCGATAGGTTTCCGCCTGCAATGGTCCGCTCGACAGCGACCGCTCAGCATCGCCACGAGATGCTGCGAGTACCACCGGCGGCGCAACGCATCCGTCGTGATCGGGATTCAGCCGTGGCCCGTCATCAACTGCGCCCGGTGGGAAGAAATAGGTATCGGCCGTGCTATGATTTTTCCCGACCTTTCATTCCCTGCTATGAGGCCCGTATGGATCTCTCCCCTCGCGACGGTTGGGTCCGGCTGCTTCACTCGTGGTCGGAGGAACTGTTATCAGCGACGGATCGCGTGCAGCACCTGATTGGGAACAACCATCAGCTAACGAAGGGAAGCTACAAGGAAGCGCTGCTAAGATCGCTCCTCCGCCGTGTGCTGCCTGACCGCTTTCGCGTGTCGACCGGATTTATCTACCGGTGGGGTGATCAGCCATCGCGACAACTCGACGTCATCATCTGGGACGCACACAACCATTCCGCGCTCCTCGAGGAAGGAGAACTCGCCATTCTGTCGGATGAATCGGTGGCAGCCGTCATTGAAGTCAAATCCGTTCTGAATCGCCTCGAGCTACGAGATGCGATCTCATTACTTAGCCCGCCGCGTTGGGTGAACTGGCGATATACTTCTGCAAGTTCGCGGACCGGCCTTCTGCAACAGGTTCCAAATGTGCCGTTTCGCGCCGTCTTTGCTTTTACGGGCGAATTTGGGAAGCCAGGAATCGCTCGGGGCGTCTTTGAAGAGCTTGGAGATTTCTACCGAACACAGTTTGGAGCTGATGCTCAAATGGCAATGGAAGAAAGAGGTGGCCAATTGGACTGGGCCAACATGATCGATGCGATTTGCGTTGCCGATGGGCCATCGATTGAACAGACACATCTGCATCTCGACATTGAACAGGGGCCATCCATCGCGACACCCGCATTTGCTGCCTACGGTCGACACGCAAGCGATGCGAACGTTTCCGTTGGGCGATTCTGCATGTTCCTCCTCCGCAACCTCACTGGGTGGTTCAAGGCCGAAGCTACACGGATGACCCTTGATGATGGATCGAATCTTGAGACGCCTGGCGTCTGTTCATTTGGCCGACCCGAGACAACGTCACCGCGGATGAGCCTATTCGGTACCGAAGTACCCGCAAGTTCAGTCTGGTATCCCCAGCCTCCTCTCTGGAACTTTCCGCTCAGGCGTAAGTGACGGTCGCGGCCCTATAGCTTAAAACCGAAAGTGAACGCGGAAGGTTCGCCAGCGACTCCTCTGGCATATCGGGGTCGTCGAGAATTGAGACACTGTCTGGACTCCGCCGAGGTGTTTGTACCGCGGATCGCCTGTCGTCGCGAAGGGCGCGAAGCGAGGCGAATTGTCCGAATTGTCGCTACGACCCCGGCTGTAGGCGCAGCGGTCGGCGCCTGTTCGGTCAGCGCGCCTTCACTGCTTGAGCAACGAAGCAGCCAAATACGCCTCGCTCGTCTGCGACGCATGGCGGCGGATTCGGCCAATGACCTCGGAGAGCGACATTATCCCTCCGAGGATCAAATAGAGGTGGCCGTGGTCGAGAAGAAGGAGAGGCGTCTTCGGCTTTGATGCTTCTGCAATCGCGACAGACGAGTATCCTGATACTGACACCATTACCCCCATCGTATTGTCGGCCTTGTCGGTTACCTTCTTGTGGAAAGAGTCGATGTCTGGCGCAGCCGCTTGCTCACGGGTAAATTTGGTCTCGATCAGATAGGTTGTCCCCGTAACTGTTACTGACCCGTCGATCTGTCGACCTCCGGTGACGTACGGCCGCCGGTGCAGGACCTCGAAATGGCTCGCGAGATCATAGAACCAATCCTGAAATGCATAACCTGCTTGCTGACTGCCAAGATCGTTCGCAAGAACCTTGAGACGAGTCTCTAAGGCCGCCAAATTTGACCGCGAACGCCCCGCCTCCTCGTGCAGCTGGCGAAATCGCTGCTGCGCAATCTGGCGGTCTCGATCAGTAACGATCTGCTCATTGAGCTTGGCCAACGCGGCGCGCAGGTTTGCTACAGCTGCGCGGGCCTCTTCAGTAAGCTTAGGCGTATTCTCCCACCCGATAAGATCGGGAAAGGAGTCTTGAGTTCCGAGATCACGCGCAATGCTCAAAAGAACCTTCTGCCCATTCGTATCATTGGGGACCTTGGTGAAGAGCCGGTCGAGAAAGTCGCGCTTAGATTCTGTCGTGTCCCAACCCGAGAGAAAGGATTCGGCAATACCGTGTTGCCGGAGGAACCTCCACAGGGTCTTGCGGCGCCAGAACGACTTGAGGGTCGCGTCATGGATAAGATTCACCAATGCACCAGCGAGCCTTTGCGCCATAAGACCCACCTCACGCGCTTACCAACGAGATGCGCAGATGATCGGCGTACTTCGATGTCACCACATGCGCTAGCAGTCCCGCACCTGGACGACTTCTCTCGATCGGCCGCGGCGGTAGCATCGCCTGCACCACGCCGTCCTTGCAGCTCGGACACGCCAGCCTCGGGCGCGCGTACTCATTGACGATGGTTGGTACTCGATCGCCTCGGCTTGCGGTGCAAATCCTGGATGGTCGGCGCGCCAAAGCGCATTCGCCAGGCGCGGATGTACCAGCTGAACCGCCCCGCCACGACGCATACCACGGAGTGTGGGCGCTAATGTGGCGATCGATTGAGCGGCCGTGTCCTTCCCGAGAATATGCCACCGGAACCTCCGAGAAAAGCGACGAGAGTATGATCAGACCATCAACCTAAGTGTTTCAGACGTCAGTCGCGATTCTCGTCCGGCCAGGACCATCTTCCTGCGTAGTGCAGCTCGATTGCGTTGCCCACGACCCGGAAGTGCAAGAAGACGCCCTTGCGATCTCCAGTCTTCACTTCGAACTCCCCTTCGAATGAACGTGAGATGTAACGAATGTCGTCCGGCCGAAACGACACAAGGGCTCGGACACCGGCAGATGCTTTTGGTTGCTTGTTGATCCACTGACGGCGTCGGATGGCATGGACGGTTGCACGGAGATCAGCGAACGCGATGCCCGGCACCTCGTCCAGGGGTACATCAACGTGCCATGCGCCGTCGTCGACTCGCCACGTCTCATTCTTCGACAAACGGTCGCGATTAGTCCTCCACGAAGCCACCCTTGTGACCTGCTCGTCCAAGTCAACCCAGCTGACACAATCTTGTTGATCAGGCTCTACGATAAGCGACAGCCACTCTCTTTTAGGGCCGTCGACCGTCACCCGCGAAGTCACCTCAACTACTTTGCACCCGCCCGGCCTCATTTCACCGCCATCACAGATCCGCAGAGGCTCCGACATTCCCATCCGTTTGGCGAGATCGACGATTGCTTTTCGATCGCTCTCGGTGACGCGGCGTGAGAGGCGACATTGTTCGCGATAAGGAGCTGTCGCGAACTCCGAGTACGCAGGGAGGGCAATGAATAGGAGCCCTAGTACAGCGAGCACGCGAATGGCCATCACTCAAGCGCCTCGACTCGTGCGGCGAAGATGGCGCCCATGCGACCCGCGGCATCGTGCTGCAGTTCGGGGACGACGTGCGGAGTGTCCATCATCAGCTTGATGATCACCTCACCGCGAAATTCCTCGCGCACATGCACGCACTCGATAGGTTCAACATCGAGCCGGTTCAAATCCTGAATCGCCCGCAGAAGCCGCGCTGGGTCGTTCATTGGGCAATGTCTACCAGATCCGACACCGTTACGGCACTGAGACAATGCCCGCCCCAGCGTGCAGCGAGACGATGGCGCTCATGTGCCGGACGTAGCCGGCTCCTACCACTAGCCTCTCGTGGCTGCCGTGGTTGAGCCAGTCGATGTAGACGTTCGTGTCGAGGAGTACGCGCCTCATCGCTCGTTCGAGAAGGCATCGACGAAGCCGCCGACGGAGCGCGCCTTCGAGTGCGCGCGCACGATGACTTCCTCAGCCAGGATGGCATCGAGCGCACGATCGATCGTTTCCTGCTCGGTCGCGACGCGCAGCAATCGCTTCGCACGGTCGAGCTTCGTCTGATCGATCTTGAGGTGCTTGTGCCGAATGCTCATGTACATGAATTGCCACACTGTGTACACGACGGCAACGGCTCTCTCCGTGGCGGCGACGCGGTTCAAGATGGGCGTCCCGTGATCGACCACAAGGTACGCTGGGCCGGACGACGCCGTCTGACGCTCGCAAAGCGACGGGAGACACGCTCAAGCCACGCGGTAGGGTCCTAATTTGAATTACGCCTCCTTCAGAGGACCCACGTCCAATGCGCGCAGCTTGCGAGCCGCCGGAAGCAACTCCTCTAGGTCTCCTACGCGGGAAAGTCCAATTTCCGCGGCCTCGATGTGCCAAAGGTGATCAGCGATTTGTTCCTCCGTGGCCCCGGAAAGGAGCAGCCGATAGACGTCGACCACGTACGAATCATATTCGTCGTGGGCCTCGGGGACGTCCTTGACCCCGACCGGGTCCCAATCATTGAGCAGTATCTGACGTATGGCTTTGTGGATTTGGCGGCCGCGCCTTTGTTCCTTGGTTGGCTTTGACATCGCAATCACCGCTTGCACTGCATCGCGAGCGCTCTTGATATGGCCCTCCACGAGCACGACAACGTCGTTTCGTCTGCCATCATCGTCGTAGTAGCTCCAGGCATAGGCGTGCGTCGCTTGCGGATATTTCCGCATACGGAACAATTCAACATCGCCGTCAAAGATTGCCTCACCGCGAGATTCCTCGCGCAGCTGCACAGACTCGACGTGTTCAACATCGAGCCGGTGCAAATCCTGAATCGCCCGCAGTAGCCGGCCTGGGTTCATGGGGCCATGTCTACCAAATCCGAGACCGTACGGCACTGACACAATGCCCGCCTCCTGCGCTGGCGTGCAGCCAATGGTGCGGTTTAACGACGCGGGCCTCCGCGGGTCGACTATCGGAGGTGCTTAGACGCGTCAGAGCGCGTTTTCTAGAAGGCTAATTGGGCTGTAAGCGGCATCGCCCTTTCGGCGGGGCCCGTGACGACCCCCATGGTTGGGCACGCCGCCCGGGTATCGAGGAGATCGATGACAGCAACGCTTGTTACTCCGGGCCATCGTCGCCGGGGCAGGAATTACACGGGCGTCAGGTTGCAATCGAGCCCGTTCCGCGGGATGTCGCGCGCCGCTGGGTAGTTAGGACAACTGCCTTCCCGCTCCTTCCTAAACCCCGCAAGCAGAGCCAGCGTCAACAGCGGGGCTAACAACGGAAGACAGTTACCGGCTCGCGCGGAATCAGCAAGCTGGCAGCCGCTGCTGCCGGAGCCGTCGGACGCATCATCCTCTGCGGTGATGGCGACGGCGACGATTGCCTCGGGGTATTGGCCGATGGCGACTGTGTCGGTCACCACTCCGCGTTCCAAGTCGACGACGGACACCGATGCGTCGCTGCGATTGGTTAGATACGCGGTCGAAGAATCGGCGCTGAGCGCGATGCGATCAGGC
>DASPMH010000497.1:0-3271 GCA_035627175.1 Terriglobales bacterium
AGAACGTTCTTCGTTGGTGCTGCGCAACGATCCTGTCGACAGCAGGGATAGGATGATCTGGCGCTGGCAGAAAGGCGAGCCGACTCAGCCGACCGACTTCAACGATCCGACTGGGACGACCCATTACCTGCTGTGTGTCTACGGCGGCGCGGCTGCCAGCTTGCGACCTGGGCACGCCGTATCGATCGCGCCCAGCTCGACTACTTGGTCACCGAAGCGTGGCGGTTACAAATTAAAAGACAAGACCGGCGGTAATGACGGTATTACAGCCGTCAGTTTACGCGGCGATCCCCTACCGTCGCGGTCGAGCGCTTTGGTGAAAGGCAAGGGCCCCAATCTGCCGGATCCGGCTCTCATGCCGGTTGCAACAGACTTTCCGCTCGTCGTGCAGCTGATCAATGCCGACACCAATTTTTGCTTGCAATCGACCTTTATGGGTATCGATACCAAACGCAACGATGCGACGCAGTTGGTGTTGAAAAATCAGTAGGAGGGCCGGCTCGTCGGCCCTCCTACTGCCAAGCGTCAGCGCAACGTCAGCGCGGCATTGCTGATCACCGCCGACTGGCGCTCCTTGGCCTTGGCCGACAGGATGATCTGGTCGCCTTCCTTCCACATCGAGGTGACCATCGTTTCGCCGGGGAAGAACACGCCGGTGAAGCGCGCCTGGTAGCGCGCCACCTTGTTGACGTCGCCGCCGAGCAGCTCGTCGACGGCCGCCTTGCAGACGATGCCGTACGAGCACAGCCCGTGCAGGATCGGCTTGTCGAAACCGCCCATCTTGGCGAAGTCGGGATCGGCGTGCAGCGGATTCTTGTCGCCGCTCAAGCGATAGATCAGCGCCTGTTGCGGCATCGTCGGCGTCTCGACGATCGCGTCCGCCGGTCTACTCGGCTCGTTGTTGGCGGTCTTCGGACCGGGCTCGCCGCCGAAGCCGCCTTCGCCGCGCGCAAAGATGCCGAAGCGATTGGTGAACAGCTTCTCGCCATTTTCGAGGGTGGTATCGACCTCGATGACGATCAGCGCCGCCTTGCCCTTGTCGTATATGCCGGCGATGCGGGGCTGGTTCTTCACCTTGGCCGAGGTCGGGATCGGACGGTGGATCTCGAGATCCTGCTCGCCGTGCAGCACCATCATGAAGTTGATCTCGATGCCCGGCACTCCGGCCATGCCGCCCATCGCTCCAAATACCGGGATCACACCGAAGCTCGGCAGAACCTTGAGATTGCCTTCGTACGTATATTCGAGCTCTTGCTTGTCGGTCGGCCGCTGGAAACCGGCACCGATACCGAGATGGTAGAGGATCACATCGTCTTGATCCCAACTGCCGGTACCACCGGCCATGGTGGCGGCCATCGCCTTCGTCGGATCGACTGGCATTCGCTTTCCTCCTGAAAAGTATCGGGCGCTTCTTTCATCCAAGCCGCGGCAAGTGCAAGAGGCCTGCCCTACTTGCGGCTTTTGCCCCACGCAGCCACCATCGGTGGCATCGTAAGGAGCATGACTATGGGTACCCTGCTCGGATTCGTCGTCGGCTATTTCGCTGGTACCAAGGTGGGCCCCGAAGGCCTCGACCACCTCCGCCAGGCTTGGAAAACGATCATCGAGTCGGACGAATTCAAGGCCTTGATCGCGCTCGGCTCGTCGACGCTGCAGCGCGCCATGCAAGACGGCGGCGTCAGCTTCGCCAAGCAACTGAGCGAGCTCGCGGCGCGCGATGCCGAGATCAAGTCGATGCTCGGCCGCATCAGCAAGGACGGCGATCTGCTGCAAGCCTGGAACAGCCTCAGCGAATCGCAGGAGTTGCGCGCCTTGATCGCCGAAGCGATGGCCGGACTCGAGCGGACCATCAACGGCACTCGTCCGACCGCTCCGTCATCTTGAGCGGCGTCTCGACGGATAGCGCCCTTTCGCTTCGGCTGTGCTAGGCGGACCCATGCTCGGCATCCTTTTCCTTGGCTTCCTTATGGGCCTGCGCCACGCGCTCGAAGCAGATCATGTCGCCGCTGTCGCCGCGCTCGCCAATCGCTCTGCCTCTACCCGCCAAAACGTCGAGCTCGCCGCGCTCTGGGGCGCCGGTCACACGCTCGTTCTGATCGCCGTCGCAGCAGCGATCGTGTTGCTCGGGCGCGCTCTGCCGGAACAGATCGCCGAAGGGTTTGAAATCGCCGCCGGGCTGATCCTGATAGCTCTAGGCATCGACGTATTGCGGCGGCTGCGCCGCGCCGGAGTGCACGTTCATGTGCACGAGCACGACGGTGGCCGGCGCCATGTCCATGCTCACGCGCATCAGCCGCATGAGCCACACGACGCGAGCCGCCACGAGCATGTCCACGGCTTGCGGCCGCGGGCCCTGTTGATCGGCGGCATCCACGGCATGGCAGGCTCAGCGGCACTGACACTGGTGACCTTCCAGACCTTGGGCTCGCTCGGTTGGGCCGTCGCCTATGCGGCGCTCTTCGGGCTCGGTTCGATCGCCGGGATGGTGCTCTTCACCTTGGCGATCTCGCTGCCGCTGCAGCGCACCCTGCCGCATTTCTCGCGCCTCGCCTTCGCGCTGCAGCTGGTGCTCGGACTGGCGACGATCGCGATCGGCTCCTGGATGGCGGTACACGCCGCGCTGTGAGCTGTTCCACCCGGGTCAGGCGAGGAAATCCGCGATTGCCGCGGCCGCCTCCTCGGGGGCGTCGACGCTGGCGAGATGACCGGCAGCCGGCAGTATCGCGACGCGGCTGCGGGTGATGCCGGCGGCGAAGCGGCGGGCATAGCTCACCGGTACGAGAGCATCGCGCTCTCCCCATAGCAGCAGCGTCGGACACTCGATGCGGCGCAGCCGCTTAGCCAGACCGCGATCGCCGAAGGGCCACATCAGCCGCGCCGCCGCCTCATGGGCCCGGTATTGACGCACCTCCCAGTCGGCGAGCTCGGCGGGATCGTGGCAATGGCACCCGAGCGCAGCAGAGTAACGCGCCGAGCTTGCGCACAGCAACGCCGGGGTCTCGCTGGCTGCGCAGTGGAAGGGATTGCGGACAGGATCCTCGGGATCGTAGAGGCCGAAGCTGCCGATCAATATCAGCCGGCGAACGGCGGGACGCACCAGAGCTGCGACCTCCGCTGCGAGCATACCGGCGACGGACTCGCCGATCAGATCGGCACCCTCGAGGTCGCTGGCCTCGAGTAGGTCGAGCGTCGCAACGATCCAATCGACGGTGTCGTCGAGATCGAGATGCCCGGCGGCAGCGCCAGGAAACCCGGGAAGCGACGGCACCAC
>DASPMH010000498.1:0-11900 GCA_035627175.1 Terriglobales bacterium
GGATGTGGCGGAGGATGCCGAACGACAGGCCCGCCGCGGCATCGAGCCCGAGGGTGCGGAAGATCAACACCTTGCCCGCCTCCTGCGTGCCGAGCTTGGCCGGAACGAAGAAGAACACCCCGTCGAAAGCAACGGACAACACCTCGATCTTGAGCGCCAACGCCAGCGTCACCGGCACCCCCAACAGCCACAGGATCAGGTAAACCTCGACCATCCCCAGCGCCCAGCCGCAGAAGAAGAAGAACGACGACAGCAGGAACTGCGGCGCCGAGTCGAGATGAAAGCGCGCGATCTCCTCATCGAGCCGCTTCAGCCGGCCGCCCATCTCCGGCGCCCGCCCCTTCCCGCCGAAGCGCGAGGCGAGCGCCCAGATCGGCGAGAACATCCCGCGCCTCTGCCCGAACAACAACACCGCCACCAATCCCGACAACACGCTCAAGCCGATCAACAACCCCCGTCGCGCCGCCGGGGCGAGCGGAATGTCGTCGAGGATCACGATCAACCCGATGACGATGAACAGGATCTGTCCGACCACCTGACTCAGCTTGGCGACCGTCACCGACGCAACCACCGCCGTGCCACTCGCCTGCCCGCGCAGCAGCCGCACGCGGATGAACTCGCCACCTAGCCCCGCCGTCGGAGTGACGTAGTTGATCGCGTCGCCGACAATCCGCGCCAGCACCACCGAAGAGAAGCGCAGCTTCGACGGCAACGGCCGGGGAAACGCCGCAAGCCAGCCCAAGCTATTGGCGAAGTAGGCGAGCAGCTCCTGGGCGACAATCAGCAACACACCCCAACCGACGAGCTGCAGGTTGTCTTTGACCGTGCCGGCGCCGAGGCGACGCACCAGGTAGATGAACAGCACCAAACCGGCGACGAAGAAGATCCGCTCGAGCCGCGAGAACACCCGGGTGGCGTTGTTCGCCGGCGCGCCCCCGCCTCCGACCGTCGTCACCGCCGCGCCTCGTCGCGCGCAAACCAACGGTCGAGATCCGCCGGCAGCTCGATCGCGCGACCGTTGTCCGCTGCCGATCGATAGGCGTGATCGAGCAGCGCGAGACACCACTCCGCCTCGCGCCGTTCCGCGCCATGCCGCTGCGGGTCCTCCAGCTCCGCCGCGAAACCGGCGATCACATCTGGAAACCACTCGGGATGGTGCGAACCCTGCGACAGCGACAACGCCAGCGTTTGCGGTAAATCGCCGCCGCGGCGCACCGCCGTACCGATCAATTCGATCCGGTCGTCTTCGATCACCAGCGCACCGAGCGCGCCCTCGACAAGCCAACGCGTCCGCCGCTTCGGTGCGGCCCAGGTCAGAAAGATCTCGCCACGCAGCTCGCCGAAATCGATATCGCACTCGACGGTGTCCTCGACCTCGGCGTCGCGGTAACGCCGCCGCTCGGCGCTGGCGCGCACCCGCAGGGGCCGCGCTCCGGCGAGGCCGAGCAACAGGTAGAAGGTGTGCCAGCCGTGATCGACCAGGATGCCGCCGCCGGCAATCGCCGCCTCGGTGCGCCAGTCGTTGCCACCGGCTGCCCAGCCATTGCGATGCGTCTCGAAGCGCAACCGGCGCAGCTCGCCGAGGCTACCGGCCGCGATCACCGCCGCCGCAAGACGAAAGGCCTCCGCCGACTTCCAATTGTGCACCGGGTACAGCACCGTCCCGGCAGCGATTACCGCCTGCCGCACCGGAAGATACTCGGCGCGGGTCGCCGTCAGCGGCTTCTCGCAGACGATGTGCACCTGATGCTCGGTCGCGGCGCGCATCGCTGGGGCATGGTAAGCGGGCGGGCTGGCGATATCGACGAAGTCGATCCTCTCGGCGGCCAGCAGCGCGGTGTGGTCGGTGTAGGTTCGCACTCCCGGCAAAGCGAGCTCGGCAGCGCGACGCCGCTCGGGCGAGGGATCGGCGACCGCGACGATCTCGAAGCCCTCAGTGCGTGACCACGCCGGACAGTGGCCGTGCTCGGCGACGTTGCCGAAGCCGACGATCGCACCGCGACGCGGATGGCTCATCGCGCCGCGCAGCTACTGGCGGTAGGCGCCGTTGCGGCTGATCTCGCCGAAAACCTCGTCGAGAATGGCGAGACCGTCGCGCGCTTCGGTCTCGCTCAAGATGAGCGGTGGATTGATACGGACCCGCGAGAAGTAACCCATCAGCAGCAAGCCGCGCCGCAGCGCAGCGAGGAAGATCTGCTCGTTGACCGCCGGTGAGATCGGCTCCTTGCTGCGGCGATCCTTGACCAGATCCATGCCCAGCATCAGACCGACGCCGCGGACATCGCCAATCATCTCGTACTTCTCCTGCAGCTGTCGCAGGCCGTCGAGCAGAACTTTGCCGACACGCTCGGAGTTGCGGACCAGCCCTTCTTCGACGATCGTCTCGATGGTGGTCAGCGCTGCCGTCGCCGCCAGCGGGTTGGCGCCGTAGCTCGACGACGACGAGCTCGCCTTGGCGAAAGGCAGCGAGCTGCTGATCTCGTCGGTCGAGATCAAGCCGCTGACCGGGAAACCGCAGCCGAGGCCCTTCCCTACCGTCATCACATCGGGCTGGGTGCCGGTGTGCTCGACACCGAACATCTTGCCGGTGCGCCCGAAGCCGGTGATCATCTCATCGGCGATCAGCAGCGCCTCGTTCTCGCGGGCGATGTCGGCGAGGCCGGGAAGGAACTCCGGCGGCGGCACGACGTTGCCGGCGGTGCCTTGCATCGGCTCGACCAGCACCGCCGCGATCATGCCCGCCGTCTGGGTCTTGATCGCCTTGCGAGCGAAGTCGAGACAGAACATGCCGCAGTCCGGATACTTCATCTGAAACGGGCAGCGGTAGCAGTCGGCGTAGGGCACCAGATGCGTGCCCGGAGCGAGCGGCCCCCACTTCTGCTTCCACTCGTCGCCGATCAGTCCCATCACTCCGCCGGTCTTGCCGTGGAAGCCACCCCAGAAGCCGAGCACCTCGAACTTCTCGGTAAACGACTTGGCGAGACGAATCGCCGCCTCGACCGCCTCGGCGCCGCCGCTGTAGAGCTGCGTGCGGCGCAGCCCGCCCGGCGCGAGCTCGGCGATCAGACGCAGCAAGCGCAACCGCGGCTCGGTAGTGAAGCTGCCGACCACCAGCTTGTTGAGCTGCTCGGTCAGAGCTTTGACGAAGCGGGGATGCGAGTGGCCGAGACTCGCGACGGCGACTCCGGCGAAAAAGTCGAGATACTGATTGCCGTCGGCATCGGTAAGACGACAGCCGCGTCCTTCCGTCAGCGCCAGCTCCGAGAGCTGCGCGATGCGTTGCAGACCCGGCGCGACGACGTCCTTCTCGGCAGCGACCAAAGCGCGTGATTTCGGACCGGGCCCAGCGGAGCGGGCATCGTGGGCGGCAGGCTTGATGACGTTCACGGCTTCCTTTTTGGCGTGACCAGGTAGGACGCGATCGCAGCCGCAGCCGCGACGCGGCAGGCTCTGTAGCTGGGCCAATCATTCAAGTCAATTATATGGACCGTGCCGGCCGGGCTGAGAACACAGTCGCCGCCGTACACCTCCACGCCGAGCGCCGCGGCGGCGCGCTGTGCGATCTCTCCCATCCGCGCCAGCGTTGCGCTGTCGGGTGCCGGGCCGCTCGCCGGCGGGACGCAATGAAAGAAGCCGCTGGCGACACCGTAGAACTTGCGCACTTCGCCGGCCACATGGCGCTGCAAGGCCGCGCTGGCGACGCCACGTTGGCGCAGCGCCGCGACCGCGGCCGCGACTGCTCCAGCGCTGCGCGCGAATTGCACATCGCCGGCTTCGGTGGCGTGAACATCGCCGCGCTTGATCCAGAGACCCTCGCCGATCGGCCAATCGGGCAGCGGCGCTGCGGTGGCGATCATCCTCGTCTCGGGAAGTCCGACGTTCGCCGACTGCAACAACGGAACCGTACGATGGCGCTGGCAATTCAGAATTGCCTCGGGAGCGTTGACGATACGCACGCCGCGTTCCTGCCAACGCTGCATCCGCTCGAGCGCACGCGGTCCCTGCGCCATGGCGAAGACGATGGTCAGCGGGCTCGGCTCCGGCCAACTGGCATCGTCGCCATCGATGACCGTCACCAGGTGCGCTCGGCGGCGCAGCTCCTCGGCAACGGCGTCGAGAATGGCAGCGTCATCGGCGACCCGTCCGGGCGAATAGACGCGCTCGCGGCGGATGCCCAAAAGCTCGGCCATATCAGCGGTAACCGGCGGCGATGAACGCTTCGGCGGTGGCGACGTCTTCCGGGCGATCGACGTCGACGGTCTTGCCCACTACTGCGCCGCGAAGATCGCAGCCGCGCGCCAACAGGTGGCCGAGAAACTGGCGCAAGGCGGTGAAGCGCTGGCAGCGTGCCGCTTCGATCTCGGCGAAGATCGTCGGGCGAAACAGATAGAAACCGGAGGTGATCCAATCGGAGCCCGCCGCATCCGCTCCGAGCTCGATCAAACGGCCGTCCTCGCGGCGGCGCACCCACAGCGGCTTCTCGTCATCGACGAAGCTGGTCAGCGCGAGCACACCGTCGGCAGCGGGCCAGCGAAGCCGCGACATTGCGACGAATTCGGCGAGCACGTCGGGGGCGACGATGGCATCGACGGTCAGCAGCAGAAAAGGCTCGTCGAGCAGCGGAGCGAGCGCGAAGAGACTTTCCATCGAGCTGGGCGTGGTCCGCCGCACCCACTCGAAACGCAGCTCCGGCCAGCGCTGCCGGCAATGCTCTTCGACGCCGTCGTGAATCTCGTTGACGATGCCGGCGACGGTTGTCAGCCCCGCTGCGACCACGCCCGCCAAGGTGTGATCGATCAGCGCCTTGCCGGCTACCGGCAGCAGCGGCTTCGGTGTCGCGATGCCGACCTGCTGCAACCGTTCACCGAGGCCGGCGGCGAGAATCGCGGCCTTCATCGCTCCACGGAAACGAGGCCCTCGACGTCCTCGAGCCGCAGCAGAGTGAAGTCGGCGGCGTCGGGTTCGGGACACGGCGGCGCATCGACGGGCACCAGCCAGGCAGTGCGCAGGCCGAGCCGATGTGCCGGCAAGATGTCTTTGTCGAAGGAGTCGCCGACGTACAGCACCTCGGCCGGCGCCAGGCGCAGCGCATCGAGGGCGAGCTCGAAGATACGCGGCTCGGGCTTGCTGCAACCGACGCAGCTCGAGTCGATGACCACATCGAGCAGCGGCGTGATGCCCGCGTCATCGAGGATGCGCTCGGCGTTGCCGTAGAAGTTGGAGATCACCCCCAGCCGCACCAAAGGCCGCAAGCGCTGCAGCACGGCGCGACTGGCGGCGAGCGCCGCTTCGGCCTCGGCAACGAAGGACCCAGCGACGCGCTCAACGACCTCGGCGTCGAAGCGACCGAGCCGCTCGAGTTGGTGGCGGCTGTGGAAGGCGACCGTTTCGCGCAGACAGCGCGACGCCATGGCGGGATCGGCATACGCGGCGCGCGTCGCATGACCGAAAGCATCGGCGAGCTCGCCACGGCTCAGCTGCCAGCCCTCGCGCCGGTACAGCGCGCCAAAGCGCGTCTCCCAATGCCGCGCCGGACCATCGAGTGTCCCGCCAAGATCAAAGAGAACAGCGCGAATCATCCCACCCCCCTCAAGCTGTAGCGCGGGCTTGGCAATGGAACGTTCCTGCTCCTCAGATCGCGAAGGCGACGCCGGTCAGCTCCTCGGAGACCTGCCACAGTCGCTTGGCCGTCTCGCGGTCTTGCGAGGCGGCGTTCGACTTTACCTTGACCGGCGGGCCCCACACTTCGCCGAAGCCTCCCGGCCCGATGTAATCGCCGCCCTGCACCTCGGGAGCGGTGGCGGCGTACATCGTCGGCATCGCCCCCATCTGGGCGCTCTGCGCGAACAGCCTGTTGCCGGCATCCATCAGCAAGCCCATCCAAGACGAGCCAGCCATCTTCGGACCGATTCCTTGCAGATTGGTCGAGGCATAGCCGGGATGGCAGGCGACTGCGATGGTCGACTTGCCCGCGGCAGCGAGCCGGCGCTGCAACTCGTAGGTGAAGAGCAGATTGGCGAGCTTGCTCTGGCCGTAGGCCGGCCACTTCGAGTAGCGGCGCTCGCCCTGCAGGTCGTCGAAGTCGATCTTGCCGATGCGGTGAGCGGTGCTACTGACATTGACCACGCGCGACCCTGGCGTTGCGAGCAAGCGCGGCAGCAGGTGGCCGGTCAGAGCGAAGTGGCCGAGATGGTTGGTGCCGAACTGCATCTCGAAGCCGTCGGCGGTGCGGCAGTACGGCAGCGCCATCACTCCGGCGTTGTTGACCAGCACATCGAGCCGCGGATAGCGCGCCAGCAGCTCCGCCGCGAAGCGCTGCACCGATCCGAGATCGGCAAGATCGAGTGTCATCGGCTCGACCGCGCCCTTCTCGCCGCAACCGCCGCGGATGCGGTCGCATGCCGATCCCGCCCGGCCGGCATCGCGGCACGCCAACACCACCTGCGCGCCGTTGCGAGCAAACTGCGCCGCCGCCTCGTAGCCGATGCCGCTGTTGCCACCGGTAACGGCGATCACCTTGCCACGCAGATCCGGCATGTCCTCGATATCCCAACCCATATTCCCTCCAAATCCCCCTCCGCTCCGATCCCCCCTCCTTTCTAAGGAGGGAGCAAGGGGGACACGTGTAGCTGCGCTCGGTAGAGCGCGGCGGCTTGGGTCACCCTGCCGCCGTCTACCGACGGCAGCTACACCTTGCCGCCGTCTACCGACGGCAGCTACATCCTGCCGCCGTCTACCGACGGCAGCTACACCTTGCCGCCGTCTACCGACGGCAGCTACACCTTGCCGCCGTCTACCGACGGCAGCTACACCCTGCCGCCGTCTACCGACGGCAGCTACATCCTGCGCCGCTCGTCACTGAGAGAGGCGCTGCAGTCGCTCGGCCGCCTCGAGATACTCCTGCACCAGGTCGTAGACCACCTCCTTGACCGGCCGGACATTGTTGAGCTGGCCGACGATCTGCCCGACCGGATTGAACATCACCGCCCTCGCCTTGTCAGCGTAGCGGTGACCGCGCGCGACCGCTTCGGCGGTCACCATGAACTGCAGCGGCATGCCGAGCGGCTTGGGCGCGTCTTCCTTCTCCCAGGCATCGGTCCACTCGTTGCGCAGCATGCGGCAGGGCTTGCCGGTAAACGAACGCGAACGCACCGTGTCGCGACTGCCGGCGGCGAGGTAGCTCTCCATCTGCGCCGGCGGCACGTCGGCTTCCTGCACCGTCAGCCACAACGAGCCGGTCCACACCCCCTGCGCGCCCATCGCCAGCGCCGCGGCGATCTGCCGCCCGGTACCGATACCGCCGGCGGCCAGCACCGGCGTCGGCGCGACCGCATCGATCACCTCCGGCCAGAGCACCAGGCTGCCGACGTCGCCGGTGTGCCCGCCGCCTTCGGAGCCTTGCGCGATGATGATGTCGACGCCGGCGTGCTGGTGCGACAAGGCGTGCTTGGCGCTGCCGCACAGCGCCGCCACCAGACGCCCGGCCTGGTGGATCTCGGCAATGATTTCTTTTGGAGGCGTGCCGAGCGCATTGGCGATCAGCTTCACCTTGGGGTGCCGCAGCGCGACCTCGACCTGCGGCGTCGCCGTCGCCGCGGTCCAACCGAGCAGCTCGGCCTGCTTCTCGCCTTCGGGCAATTTCGGCACCCCGTGCTGCTCGAGGATCTGCTGGACATACTGCCGGTGCTGCGACGGGATCATCGCCTGCAGCATCTCCTCGAGCTTGCTCGGGTCGACTTCACCCATGCCCTCGTACTTGCCGGGGATGACGATATCGACGCCGTAAGGCCGATCGCCGACGTGCTCGTCGATCCAGCTCAGCTCGACCTCGAGCTGCTCGGGAGTGAAACCGACGGCGCCGAGCACGCCGAAGCCGCCCGCTTTGGCGACCGCGGCGACGACGTCGCGGCAGTGAGTGAAGGCGAAGATCGGCAGCTCGGTTCCCAGACGATCGCAGAGCTCAGTGTGCATCGGTACCCCTAGTTCCCAGAGCCAAGGCCAAGATCGATCGGCGCAAGGTACTAGCTACGCGGGTCCCGATTCAAGGAGCCGGGGGCACACCGCTCCACTACTCCACTGCTTCACCCCCCAACCGCGCCACTGCCGCCCTTGCTGATATTGATCACCTGCATCTCGGTGAACTCGTGCAGCCCCCACTTGCCGTTCTCGTAGCCGATGCCGCTCCACTTGCAGCCGCCGAACGGCGCGAACGGAGTGATGTCGATGTGCTGATTGACCCAGCCGGTGCCGGCCTCGATCTGCTGAACCACCTCGGTCGCCCGCGCCGGATCGGCCGACCACACCGACGAGCCGAGCCCGTACTTGGTGCTGTTGGCCTGCTCGAGCGCTTCGTCGAGGTCGCGATACTTGATCACCGGCAGGGCGGTGCCGAACTGCTCCTCGTCGACCAGCTTCATCCCGGCCTGGACCTCGGTGACGATCGTCGGCGGATAGAAGTAGCCCGGCCGGCCGAGTTGCTCGCCGCCGACTTCGACGCGCGCGCCGCGGTTGCGGGCGTCGTCGACCATCGCCGCGACCTTGTCGAGCTGCATGCGATTGTTGATCGGACCGAGCTGAGTCTCGGCTTCGAGGCCGTCGCCGACGCGCACCGTGCGCGCCCGTTCGATCAAGCCGTCGACGATCGGCTGATAGACCTTCTCGTGGACGTAGAGCCGCTTGATCGCCGCACACACCTGACCGGAATTCTGAAAGGCGCCCCAGAACAAGCCGTCGACCACCTTGGCGGGATCGACGTCGTCGAGCACGATCGCGGGATCGTTGCCGCCGAGCTCGAGGGTGACGCGCTTCAAGTCGTCGGCGGCGTAGCTCATCACCTTCTTGCCCGTGCCGACGCTGCCGGTGAACGAGATCTTGCGAATCGCCGGATGCTGCGCCAGCTCGGCACCGAGGGCACCGTCGCCGGAAATCACGCTGAGCACACCCGCGGGAAGAACATCCTTGAGGATCGCCGCCAGCCGCAGCGAGCTCAGCGGAGTGAACGGCGAGGGTTTGGCAACTACGGTGTTGCCGGCGAGGAAGGCCGGCCCGAGCTTCCATCCCATCAAGATCACCGGGAAGTTCCACGGCGTGATCGCAGCGACCACGCCGAGCGGCTTGCGCAGGATCTCGATGCGCTTGCTGTCGCTGTCGAGCAGCACCTCCGGCTCGAGCTCGAGATTGGCGAAGTAGCTGAACCAAGCTGCAGCGCCGTAGACCTCGCCGGTCGCGGCGGCGAGCGGCTTGCCCTGCTCCTTGGTGAGCAAGGTCGCCAGCTCCTGCGCCTGCACCTGGATCGCCGCGGCGCACTCGTTGAGCTTGGCGCGCCGCAAGGCTTCGTCCTTCTTCCACTCGCGATACGCCGCCGCAGCGGCATCGACCGCCTGTTGCAGCAGCGCGGTCGTGCCGCGCGCGCATGTGGCGAAGGGCGCACCCGTCGCCGGGTTGATTACCTCGTCCTGCTCGGCGGTCTGTACCAGCCGGCCCGCGATCATCAATGGATAGGATTCCATGCGTCGAGGGGTACCCGATCGATGCCCGCCCGGCAACGAGGGGTCCGAAGGCGCGGTTTTTCCGTAGCTTCCTCTGTAAAGATGTTGCTATGGTCCCGCCACAACGGAGTAGGCGAATGGATCTGAACGATATCGTCAATCCACGAGAGCTGCTGCGCCTGACCAAGGCGGCACTGGACAAGGCACGCAGCCAGCGCGAGCGTGTCGCCGAGCTCTGGGGCGATCTCCACGCCCTGACCGAGCTGGTCACCGCCTGGGCCCGACGCGAATACACGGTGGTACCGTGGCGCACCATCGCCACCGCCGTCGGCGCGCTGATCTACTTCATCAATCCAATGGACGCGATGCCCGACGTCGTCCCCGCGGTCGGCTACCTCGACGATGGCGCGGTGCTGGCGTTCGTCGCCAGCTCGCTGCGCCAGGACATCGACAGCTTCCAAGCCTGGAAGGAAGAGCGCATCGCCAGAGCGCGCCGCATCAATCCCAGCCAAGCCAAGCAACTCCACACCGCCCATCTGTAGGTCTCAGGCGCCCCCGTTCTAAGGAGGGGGCAAGGGGGAGGTTCAGGCCCTCCGCGTATATCCGCGCGGAGCTTCCTCGCTCGCGACCCAGAAATCCCCCTGCGCCTGCGGCGCTGAGGCGTTCGCCGGCGAAAGCCTCAGCCCTTGGGAAAAGGGGGCGCACACCTGGCGTCTAATTGCGCTGCCGCGAAACCGGGCTCGATTCGCCTGCTATCTCCAGGCGTTGGTCGCCGAGTTGCATCGGCACCTGCCAGTGGCGTGGCGCATCCGCGGCGGCGCGCGGATCAATCCAGCTGAACCTCGGCTGTTGCGACACCCGCTGCCACAGCGGTTGGCCCGCCCCACCGGCGAGCGCGAGGTCGCCGGCCCGTACTCGGCCGCTGCGCTGCCACGTCGGACTGCGCACGTTCGCCTCGACGCCCTGCGGGCCGATGCGCAAGAACGGCTCGCCCGCGCTGCCGTACACCGTCAGCTCCTCGGTGCTCCGACTCTCCAACATCAATCCCGCGGCCCGGCCGGGCAGCAGCCGCACCTTGATGCCCGGCGCAATCTCCGCCGGCGAGGTCAGCTGCGAGACATACTTGTCGACGCGCAGCTGGCGCTCGCGAAAGACGCCGCCGATCGCCGTCGCTCGCCCATCGACCCGCAGCGGGATCCGCCAGCGCGCCGGCTTCTTCGCCGCGCTGGTCTCCGGATCGAGTCGCGGATCGAACCAGCCGAACCAGCGCTCGCTGCGAACGCGCTGCCAACGCGGTTGCGGACCGAGTTGCTGGCGCGGCACCGGCAAGCCGGGACTGTAGGTGCGGTACCAAGCCGACGCAGCCAGATCCGCCTCGACGCCGCGCGGGCCGATGCGGACGAAGGCGCGGCCTCGATCATCGAGCACTTCGAGGGTGCGCTCGGTCGGGTTGTCGATGACCACCTGCGGCGCAACCGTCTTGTGAATCTCGACCCGCATGCCGGCGAGAGTCTCCGGCACTGCCGCGAGCTCGGCCGCCAGCGAGCCGTGATGGCCGCCGTGCGCCAAGGCGACGCTCGGCACTAGCAGCGGAGCCCACCACCAACGCCAGGCCGTCATGAGGCGCAACCGGCATCGGCGCCGAGCACCATCACTGGCGCCGATACCGACGGCACCAGGCCGCTACTGCTGTGGCGCAGCACGAACAGCATGTACGGCCCCGGCGGCAGCACCGCTCGGCTCTGCGGGATATCGACGCGCACCGTGCCGTTGCTGCGCCCCATGATACGCAGCGACACCGCCCGCTGGTCGGCATCGACCAGGTGGGTCGTCGCGGTACGCCGAATCAACAGCACCTTGGCGATCGAGCTCGCCTGCGCCGTGCGTATCGTCGCTGTCTGCCCGTGGCGCAGCTCGCGCGGCGCATCGCCGATCACCGGCCGATCGCTGCGGAAGACGTACGGCGGACTGTAGATCTCAAAGGAAGGATCGCGCCCGTCATTGGGAGAGAAGCCGGGTAGCGTGATGCTGAAAGCGTAGGCGGTGTTGATCGGCGCGTGTCCGCCGACCAGCACCCGGCCATCCGCCAACAGCATCGCGGTGTTGTGGTAGGTGCGCGCCTGGTGCGCGACCGCCATTGGCGACCAGCGCTCGGTCGCCGGGTCGAAGCGCTCGGCTCGCTTCACCGGGATGCCCGCGCCAGGCAGCGCCACCTCGTCGCGATCCGCTCCCGACAAGGCGAGCACCGAGCCATCGGCGAGCAGTACCGCGCTCGAGTACCAGCGCGCATGGTTGAGGTCGCCGGTCAGCCGCGAGCGATAGCCGAGCTGCGCTCCGCTGAGATCGATGGTGTCGATGCGACTGAGCTTGACCGCCAGATACGAACCCGGGCTCGCGGCGACGACGCCGCCG
>DASPMH010000499.1:0-6499 GCA_035627175.1 Terriglobales bacterium
GTTGGCCTTGCCGACGGTGCGATCGACGCTGCCGTCCTCGCCCACCAAGGCGGCTCCTTCGAGAAAGGCGCGGGTGCGCACCCAGCGATTGCGGTACCAGCGCGCCCGTCCTCCGTCGAGCCGCACCCCGTGAAGCATGCCGTCGCCGAAGAACCAGTGACCTTCGTCACCGGCGCGCGGGTTCGGGCCGTTGCGCAGGTAAAGCCCCTGCAGCTGCGGTGGGATGGTGCCGTCGACGGCAAGATCGAGGGCGCAGACTTCCGCGGCGACGGGAGCGAAGTTTCCTCTAAGGTAGAAGGGAACATCGGGCTCGCTGCTCATGACGACCTCCTCAAGCGGACGCGCGCGCCTAGCATTTTTTCGGGCGCACGGCAGTACGGTTCTGCAGATATACACGCAAACATTACAGCAACGCAGGGGGTGTAGTTGTAATCGGGTTCGATAGAGCAAAATGATAGGCGTGAAAAAGTCGTTCCGCGATTGGCACCCCATTCGCTCAGGTCTCGCAGAGTGAATGCCCAAAGCGGAAGGAGGTGAACGCATGCCACAGCAACAGCAAGGCAAGACCCGCCAGGGCTCGCAGAGCCGCAGCAGCAGCTCGCAGAAGTCCGGTCAGCAGCAGCGTGGAAAGCAGGGCGGCCAGCAGAGCACTCAGCAGGGCGGCCGTTCCCGTTGAACCAGATGTGGGCGCCGCGCTGAAGCGTGCCCGAGCCGGCGGTGTTCGCACCACCTTCGGCAGCGCATACGGCAAGCGCGGCGCCCCGAACTTCAACCATGCCTGAGCCCTCCGCCACTCGCGATCGCCATCCGGCGCACTATCAACGCAGTCGCGAGCTTTCCTCTACCACCGACAAGATTGCTATCCCGACCAACCAAGACGACGTCGTTCTCGACGTCGGCGGGCGGTCGGTGACGCTCACCAATCTGCGCAAGCCGTTCTGGCAGGAGCCGCTGATCACCAAAGGTCGCTTGCTCCAATATTACGCCGACGTCTCGCCTTATCTGCTGCCGCATCTGCGCGACCGCGCCATGGTGATGAAGCGCTACCCCAACGGCGCCGAGGGCGACTTCTTCTTCATGAAGCGCAAGCCGCCGAATACTCCGAAGTGGATGGATATCTGCTCGATCGAGCACGCCTCGAGCAACGTCATCGACTTCCCTGTCGTACAGGATCTCGCTTCCTTGCTGTGGATCATAAACCTCGGCTGCATCGATCTCAATCAATGGTATGCGCGCTGCGACGACGTCGATCGGCCGGACGTGCTGCATTTCGACCTCGATCCCTTCGAAGGCGCCACTTGGAGCAATGTCTGCGAGACGGCTCTGATCGTGCGCGAAGCGCTCGCCGCACTCGACATGCCGGCCTATGCCAAGACCACCGGCTCGCGTGGGATCCATGTCTACGTGCCGATCGTGCGCGGACCGACGCAGAAAGAAGTGTGGACGGTCGCCAAGCAGTTCGCCATGACCATGGCGTCGTATGCGCCCAACCTGATTACTGCCGAGTACCGCATTGCCAAGCGCCCGAAACAACGGGTGCTGCTCGACTACAACCAGAACGCCTGGGGCCGGACGCTGGCGTCGATCTATTCGGTTCGGCCAAAGCCGCGGGCGCCGGTGTCGACGCCGGTGAGCTGGCAAGAGATCGAGAGCGGCATCCAGATCGAGGATTTTCGCATCGACAACGTCCTCAAGCGCCTGCGCAAGCTCGGCGATCTGTGGGAGCCGCTGCTGTCGCCGCAAGGCCGTTTCGATCTGCGCAGCATGGCTGCCGAAAAAACTCCGCGACGCCGCCGCAGCGCAGCTTGAGCCATGTTGCCGCTGCCGCTCTCGTACGCGCCGATGGAGGCCAAGCTGGTCAATGCGTTGCCCACCGGCGACGCCTGGCAATACGAGCCGAAATGGGACGGCTTCCGCTGCCTGATCTTTCGCGATGGAGACGAGATTGCGCTGCAATCCAAGGCCGGTCAGCCGCTGCAGCGGTACTTCCCCGAGGTCGTCGAGCACGTCCGCGCCTTGCCAGCCGGGCGTTTCGTAGCCGACGGCGAGCTGATCGTCGCGGTCGGCGATCACCTGTCTTTCGACGATCTCCTGCAGCGCATTCATCCTGCGGCCAGCCGCATCGCACGCTTGGCAGCGGAGCGCCCGGCGATGGTGATTCTGTTCGATCTGCTCGTCGACGCCGATGGTCGAGTGTGGGCGGAAGCTCCCCTGGTCGAACGCCGGGCGGCGCTCGAGAAGTTTGCCAGCAAGCATCTCGGCCGATCGAAAGAAATCCTGTTGTCGCCGACGACCCGCGAGCGCGAGCAAGCGGAGCGATGGTTGCTCGGCTCGGGCGACGCCGTCGACGGTGTCGTCGCCAAGCGACTCGACTCGCCCTACCAGAGCGGCGAGCGCGCCATGCAGAAGGTCAAGCGGATGCAGACTGCCGACTGTGTCGTCGGCGGCTTCCGCTATGCCAGCAATGGCCCGGTGATCGGCTCGCTACTGCTCGGCCTCTACGGTGAGGACGGACTGCTGCACCACGTCGGCTTCAGCGCCGGCTTCACCGCCAGCGAGCGCAAGGAGCTGGTGCCGCTGCTGGAGCCGTTGATCGAGCCGCCGGGCTTCACCGGTCGCGCCCCGGGTGGGCCGAGCCGATGGAGCAACAAGCGTAGCGACGAGTGGCAGCCTCTCGCCCTAAAGCTGGTCGTCGAGGTCGCCTACGATCATTTCAGTGGTGGACGCTTCCGCCACGGCACGCGCTTTCTGCGGTGGCGTCCGGACAAGGCGCCGCAGCAGTGCCTGATGGAGCAGGTAGAGCAGGAAGGCGGCATCGCGCCCTTGAAACTCCTTGCCCCGGCGCAGCCGGCCAAGGCGAAGTCGGCGCGGACAAAACGGCGAGTGGCACGCTGAGGCGATGGCTCTCAAAGAATACCAGCGCAAAAGACGTTTCGACGTCACCCCGGAGCCACCGCCGAAAGTTGCCCGGGTGCGCAAAAAAAAACTCAGCTTCGTCATACAGAAGCACCGCGCCTCCCATCTGCACTACGACTTCCGTCTCGAATGGCAGGGGGTGCTGCTGTCGTGGGCGGTGCCGAAAGGTCCCTCGCTCGACCCGAGTAGCAAGCGTTTGGCGATGGCGGTCGAAGATCACCCGCTCGAGTACGCGAAGTTCGAAGGGATCATTCCCGCCGGCGAATACGGCGGCGGCACGGTGATGGTCTGGGATCGCGGCACCTATGAGCCGGAGGAGCCCGACGTCGGCAAGAGCGTGCGCAAGGGCGAGCTCAAGTTCACCCTGCACGGTGAGAAGCTGCAGGGCAGTTGGGTACTGGTTCGCACCCGCGGTGAGAGCAGCCGCTCGTGGCTGCTGATCAAGCATCGCGACGAGTACGCGAGCGCCAAAAAAGACATCACCGTCTCGCAGCCGCGGTCGGTGATCTCCAAGCGACTGCTCGCCGAGATCGCCTTCGACGCCGGCGGCGACGTCGACAAAGCGGCGTCCGCCGACCCGGTCGAAGCGCTACAAGCACTGATCAAAAATCCCCGCACCCGGGCGCCCCGCAAGAAGGCCGCCGTGTGGCATTCCAACCGCGCCGGCAGCTGAAACCATCTCCTCTTGCGGTCGCGCCCTGCGAGCGGCCACCTTGATGTTGTAGCGTGCGCTCTCCGAGTCTGTGAACAATCGCTGTAGCGTCCGCTCTCGCCCCTCCCCCTCCCCACCGTGCGCTCGGAGCGCGTATGCTACGGCGATTTGTTCACCAGGACTCCGCAAGCAGAAAACCCGACCAGCGCGCGACACGCTTGACGCCGGTGAAGGTCGCCCTAAGGTGTGGCAATGGCGCAGAAGCGAGTCGGCCGGGCACGGGCTGCGAAGGCGCTGTTGCTGATCGATGTGATCAACCCGTTCGATTTCGATGGTGCGGCTCAATTGCATCGCCATGCTCTGCCGGCAGCGAAGCGGATTCTGGCGTTGCGCGAACATGCCGACCGCCACCACTGGCCGGTGATCTACGTCAATGACAACTTCGGGCACTGGCGGTCCGACTTTCGCGCCATCGTCGATCACTGCAGCAGCAACGGTGTCGGTGGCGGGGCGATTCCCCGCATGTTGGCGCCGCGTGAGGGCGACTTCTTCGTGCTCAAGCCTCGCCACTCCGGTTTTTATCTGACGCCGCTCGAGCTGCTGCTGCAGAACCTGGAGATCCAGACGGTGGTGCTGACGGGTTTCGCTGCCAACATCTGCGTCCTCTACACCGCTGTCGACGCCCACATGCGCGGCATCAAGATCATCGTCCCGCCGGACGCCGTCGCCGCGGAGCAGCCGCGGCTGACACAGTTCGCTCTCGAAGAAATGAAGCGCGGCTGCCACGCCGACATCCGCCCGACGGCGAGCTTACTGCGCCAGCGCTAGGCAGCGCCCCGGGGCCCACCGATGTAGCTGCCGTCGGTAGACGGCGGCAAGCGAGCGGCGCGTCGAAAAGCTGCCGAGACTCGGCGAAATCCCCCGCGCCTGCGGCGCTGCCCCCTTTGGGAAATTTGGGAAAGGGGGTGCACGCCTGGGGTCGGGCGGCTACACTGAATTGCATCGCTCGAAGGGTGACGGTAACACGCCAGCCCATGATGCAAGCACGAGTCTTGTTCACCTTTGCTGTTCTCGTCTTCACCAGCGCTGTTGGGTCGGCTCAGCCGGCTGCGGTGACCGCGCCCGCCGCGCCGCCGCAGCCACAGCCGGAAGTTCTCAAGTCGGGCGACTACACGCTGACCCTGCCTCTCGGGCTGCAGGCAGGCGCCGCCTATATCCCCGACGACAACCCCTTGAGCGCGGCCAAGATCGAGCTCGGCAAGATGCTCTACTTCGATGCGCGGCTGTCGAAGGACAGCACCGTGTCCTGCGCCTCCTGCCACAACCCGTTTCACGGCTTCGCCGATCCGGCGCGCACTTCCAAGGGGGTCAGGGGAGCGATCGGCGGTCGCAACAGCCCGACGGTGATCAATCGTCTCTTCTCCGATGTGCAGTTCTGGGATGGCCGCTCGGAAGATCTCGAAGCGCAGGCGCACGGTCCGCTGACCAACCCGGTCGAGATGAAGATGGGGTCGCACGACGACGTCGTCGGCGTATGCAAAGCCGTACCCGGCTACAAGCCGCTGTTCGTCAAAGCGTTCGGCAGTGACGAGATCACCATGACCCGCATCGCCCAGGCGATCGCCGCCTACGAGCGCACCGTCGTCGCCGGCAACAGCCCTTTCGACCGCTACAGTGCCGGCGACAAGGATGCGATGAGCGCCTCGGCGGTGCGTGGCATGGCGACCTTCAACGAGAAGGGCAATTGCCGCGTCTGTCACGCCGGCTTCAACTTCACCGACGAGAGCTACCACAACATCGGCGTAGGCATGGACAAGGCCAAGCCGGATCCGGGACGCCACGACCAAACCAAAAAGCCCGAGGACCTGGGCGCCTTCAAAACGCCGACGCTGCGCAACATCGCGCAGACGGCGCCGTACATGCACGATGGATCGGAGACGACGCTGCGACAGGTGGTTGAGCTCTACAATCGCGGCGGGGTGAGGAATGCCAACCTCTCCAAGGAGATCAAGCCGCTCAATCTGACGCCGGCCGAAATCGACGACGTCGTCGCTTTCCTCGAAGCGCTGACCGGCGAGATAAACAATGCTGACCCGCCAGGAACCCTGCCGCAGTAGCGACGCGGGCTAGCCAAGCTGCGTCGCTGTAGCGCGCGCTCTCCGAGCGCGCCCAGGTTTCCTACGGCGCGCCGCGGCTCGAAGGTGGGCTCGGAGAGCGCACGCTACAGCATGAGTCGGGGAGGTAAGTCACACGCGTACCGGCACGTTGCGAGCGGCGAGATACTCCTTGCACTGCTGCAGGGTGTACTCACGGTAATGAAAGATCGAAGCGGCCAGGGCGGCGCTGGCACCGCCGGTGGTCAGTCCCTGGTAGATGTGCTCGAGGTCCCCTACCCCGCCCGAGGCGATCACCGGGATATCGACGGCATCGGCAATGGCTCGGGTCAGCTCGAGATCGTACCCTTGCTTGGTCCCGTCGCGGTCCATGCTGGTCAGCAGGATCTCGCCGGCGCCGAATTCTTCCATCTGCTTCGCCCAGGCGATCGCATCGCGCCCGGTCGGGGTACGGCCACCGTGAATGAAGACTTGCCACGACGGCTGCGGCGATGCGGTGCGCTTGGCATCGACAGCGACGACGATGCATTGGCTGCCGAAGCGCGCCGCCGCTTCCTTGACCAACTCGGGATTCTGCACCGCCGCGGTATTGATCGACACCTTGTCGGCGCCGGCGTTGAGCAGCTTGCGAACGTCCTGCACCTCACGTACCCCGCCACCGACGGTCAGCGGCATGAACACCGTCTCGGCGGTCCGCGCCACCACGTCGAGGATGATACCGCGCCGCTCGTGCGAGGCGGTGATGTCGAGGAAGGTCAGCTCGTCGGCACCTTCGGCATCGTAGCGGCGGGCGACTTCCACCGGGTCGCCGGCGTCG
>DASPMH010000500.1:0-3727 GCA_035627175.1 Terriglobales bacterium
GTCACGGCGATGCAGCTTCTCGCCACCGCGGAAGTCGTTGTCCTGCGCCACGAACGAATAGCGCTCGGTTGGGTTACCCTGCTTGCCGGGCGCGATCTGCTCGACAAACTTCAGCGCCGCGAGCGCGCAGCGTTCATGCAGAAGATCGTCGTCGGAGAGCTCGCACAGGCGGAAATATTCCCACCACGACGATTTGTCTTCGCACCGATGCCAATCGAGCATGTACGCCAGCAGCCAGCGCGCCTGCTGTTCATCGGTGCGGAGCGCAACATCGGCCGGCACGTCGGCACACAGCTGCTCGCGCAGGCGCTCGAGCTGCTGCTGTTGCTCGCTCAGCTCAGGACTCGGCTGCGAATTTGCAGAAGCTGGTCGGGCGACGGCTTCGCCGACGTCGATCAGGCTGGCCCGCAGCTTCTCGAGCCAGTCGCGCAGCCGCAGTGCCGACAGACAATCCTCGCGGTTATAGCCTTCGATCACCTCACGACTTTCCTCGGACACCCGCTCGGGATCGCGCAGCTCAAGGCGACGTTGCACCAGACGCAAATGCTCGGCGGCGCTGCGAAGATTGGTTTCCCGGCCGAACTCGAACAGCGGCTCGAGGTCCTTGAGCGAATAGCGCTCGACGCTGGCGCGAATCGACTGCTTCACGATCGCATGCAGGTCGACGAACAGCTTACCGCGCAGCATTCGATCGACCTCTTCACCGCGCGATGCATAGCGCCCCATCATCCGTTTGATCGCGGAGGGTTCGTATGGGGCGAAGTGGAAAATATGGAGATCGGGGAAGCGCCCCCAGCGCTCCATCACTACGTTGATCAGTTCTTCGAACGCGGCACGCTCCTGCTCCGCATCCAGAGCCCAGCGGCGCTGATAGGACCAGTGACCATGGGCATCGAGGACGACGAAACCGAACAGATACTCGAGCCCATGCTCACCAATGAAGGGATCGCCCTCGAAGTCGAGGAAGATGTCCCCGGCGGAAGGTTCAGGCAGGCGAGCCAGACCACAGTCGGCCTCGCGCGGCAGCAGCTCGTGGAGCGTTTGGCCCACGGTTCGGCCTTCGAACTGAATCCGCGCTTGTTCGCGAATTCGTTGATAGGTCGCCATCGCCCCCCGCCGTGGCCGCGGCTCGAGCGGGAGCGAAATTGTGGCCACAGTTTCCAATGTCGTGACTGAACGGCTCTGCAATTCGCGCATCTGCATCTTGGATATGCCGGCCACCAAGGACAGATGATCGTCGGCGCGACGCCGGGCATCACATCTCGACCACCAGCGACAGAAGTCACACTGCGCAACCGGCTCAGGATAGGCGCCGCCCAACGCGGCGGGCTCGTCGCTCTCGACGACACTCAGCAACCGGCCCTTCACCAAGCGGTAGTAGGCGAGGTAGTTGCTCACGCGGAACGGCTGGGCGACGAAGCCATTCCCAGGTGCAACGACATGCATCCACTCCGGCTGCCGGTCCTGCAATTCCTGAAGCAGCTCCGAGTACAGGCAAAGCTGGAGAATGGTCCCCCCGCGCGTCTCCGCGGTGAGCTTCGTGTCGACCACCTCGTACGACCAGCTGCCGAGGGAACTCGGCACTTCAACCCGACGGAGCACATCAGCCCGCCCGCCCCAACGATCATTCCCAACCGTTGCCTGCACAATCACGTCGACGCCGGAGATCATTGCCGCGCGGGTGCGTTCGATTCCGGCACCAAACGCAGCCTTCGAAGCTACGTCTACAACCGAGCAACCGGCCGCCTGCAGATGTTGGACATACGCTTGTTCATGCTCCAACCCGCGCTGTTGCAGCACAACCAACGCCGGGTCGCGCCACAGCGGCGCCGTCAGATTCCCGCGTGCGACCTCGAGATCGAGGAGCGTCAAGTGTCGGCAGCCGAGCTGCCCACTGAGATCACTGGCAGAAAGTCGAACTGCGGAGCCCTCGAGCCTCATCGGCATCCCCCTAAGCACGGCCAAGTTTTGAACAGGCTCTTGGATTACCCAGCGGAGCTTCGGGATGTCGATAGCGCGATACCAAGCTCGAAGGCCAGTTGATCCGAGATCGCCTGCGGCAACGAGACCGTATTGCTCGAATCAGGGGTGATCAAGCGCGCGACCTCGTCCTGGCCCATCACTACGCGAAACCACTGCTCACGTTCAGACATGACCCTGAACTGTCGCTCATCCGCGGTGCCGGCCAAGTAAGGTAGATACATGACCACGGGTTGGCGGCCCTCGGCCTTGCAGCCAAGGCGGTCGATTCGGCCGGTTCGCTGCTCGATCGTGCTCGGGTTCCAGGCGAGATCATGGTGAACGACATGGCGGCAAAAGCGCTGCAGGTCGACTCCTTCCCCCATCACCTCGCTACAAACCAGGATGTCGGGAAAGAAGGGAGTATTGAAGGCTCGCATGAGTCGACTTCTGGCTTCGCGGCGTGTCGTGCCGGTCGCTACCTGCACGTTCGCCAGCGTTTTGGTTTTCGTCGGACCATCAGCGTCGTGGTCTTCGTCCTCCACTCGAATGCCGCCAGTTTGGGTTCGCAGCGCCGCTTCAAGGTAGAGTCTTCTTTCGTCGGTAGAGCATTGGTCTGTCAGAAATCGAATGAACCCCTTGAACTTTGCACGCCAAGACATCCCTGATGAGTCGGCATGGGCGATCAGCGTCCCCACCGCCTCCTCTGGTGTGGCCGAGTCCATGCGAGCGATGGGGAAGCACCGAATCAGTGTCGTCGGGACGCGCAAGAAGCGGCGCATCACGTCCGTCAAAGACGCTCGTTGGTCATCGGGAACGCTGGCGCGTTCGAGATCCGCCTCGCAGTCCTTCATCACCTCGATTAGGGCAGCGTCTACCGCTCGTCGTCCCGGTGAGTCGGTATCGTCAAAGTATTTCCTTTGAATTCGCTCCAACAATCGATCGATATCCTCGGCGGTGTCGTTGAGCCCAGCCTCGAGCAAACGATTCCGCCCCGTCAGATTGATGCGCCTCTCAATTTCCTGGCTGATATGCACCCGCAGCGCTCGACACGTATGCCTGTAGAAGGCGAACACCAGCACCTTCTCGCCGGCCTCCCAAAGGTCGACTACTCGGCGTACGGTCGCATCTAGCTTTGGATGAACGGCCCCGCTGAAATTCTTCAGGGCAGTGTCGAACTCGCTCAGATACCAACCGGCCTGCGACAGATCGACGAGCGCGTCTACCGGCTCATCCTGCTCATCTTTTGCGACATCACGATTTTGGCGGGTATAGCGGAACGCTTCATAGGAGGAACACAAGGCTTCGCCAAGAAGATCCTGTCCCGGTTTGATTGCGCTTCGGGCGGCCAAAAGGAACGGCAACAACTGCTGGGGCGGAATTGGCAACCCGTTCGATCCCTCTTGGCCAGCAACAGCCGCACCTTCGACGCGTTGGCGGCGGACGATATCGGTTCCAGCCCAGAGGGTGCCCTTGTTGTGCCGTACGATCCAAGGCCGCAGCGCCGCCTGAGCGGCATCGCGACTTTGGCTTGCTAAAGTGTAGGCGTCGACCACCGCGCGCTGATGGCTCGTCAGTGAATCGCGAGCTTGACCCAGGAGTCGTTGCCACCAGTCTTCGACATCAGCGTCACAATCTTCGGGACGGAGTCGACTCCAGCTATGTTGGAGGCCTACGGCCGTGCGCTGGCTTCCGTTGAGACAGTGAGCAAGCTCGGCACACCGCCGCTCGAATATCTTGCGTTCGCCGAGTTCGTCCGTCTCCCATC
>DASPMH010000501.1:0-8620 GCA_035627175.1 Terriglobales bacterium
CTGACCGGCTTCGTCATGATCGGCCCGTATTCGTACCTCGGTGGCGCGATGGCGCTCGATCTCGGCGGTAAGAAGGCGAGCGCGACCGCGGCCGGCATCATCGACGGCATCGGCTATCTCGGCGCGGTGCTGGCCGGTGACGCCTTCGCCCGCTTGAGCATCTCCTACGGCTGGGACGGCGCCTTCGGCGTGCTCGCCGCAGTGGCGATCCTGTCGAGCATCCCGGCGACGATGCTGCTGGTCGACGAGCGCCGCGCCACTCGCCGCGCCCGCATCCTGGGCCGCTACCCCAGGTGATCCTCTTCCGCCCCCTTTGAAAAAGGGGGCACACACCTGGGGCGGGTCAGCCTTTGGCTCGCGAGATGAAGCGCGCTTCGCGGGTGTCGACTAGCACCGACTCGCCGCTCTCGAGGTAGCTCGGCACCTGGATCACCAGGCCGGTGCTGAACTTCGCGGGCTTGGTCTGCGCCTGGGCGGTCGCGCCCTTGAGCGGCGGATCGGTGTCGACGACGGTCATCGTCACCGTCTGCGGCAGCTCGACGCTGATCACCTTGTCGTTGAAGACCACCGAGCGAATACCGTCGAGGCCGTCGATCAGATAGAGCGCATCGTCGCCGAGCTCGTCGCGGCTGAGCGAGAACTGCTCGTAGGAATTGTTGTCCATGAAGGTGTACGAGTCGCCGTCGTTGTAGAGGTACTGCGCCGGCCGCAGCTCGAGCTGCGGTTCTTCGACTCGGTCGCTCGCCTTGAAGGTGCGGTCGAGAAGCTGGCTGCTGCGTAGGTTGCGCGCCTTGATCTTGACCAGGGTCGACGCGCCGCGAGCCGAGGGCGTCTGCACCTTGACATCGAGAATGACGAAAGGGTCGCCGTCGACCTGAATCCGCAGCCCCCGCTTGAAATCGCTAGCATTGATCATAAGGGGGTCATCTCTAGCTGCTGCACCAGGCCCGGTTCAAGGTCACGACGAAAGCTCGAGGGACACGAAGGCTGAAATCTGGAACCTGGCTGGTAACGTGCCGGGCGCGGGATAACGCTGATCGAGGTTGGAGAACCAATGTGAACTACCTGACTCGATCGATTGTCTTATTGACCGCCGTCGCCACCAGCGCCGCCTGCTCGGCGGTGCGGCCGCAGCGTACGGCCGAAGTTCTCTTCCGCGGTACGCCCCAGGAGCTGGTACCGCACTCCGACGGTGATGAGTACATCATCAGCCTGTCGGGGGCGCTGCCGCCGCGCGAGGTCTACGTCCAGCGCATCGAGCGGACCGAGACTCCCGGGGAGTTCGTCGCCAGCCTCTATCGCGGCGAGGAAGTGATCGCCGAGTTCCACCTGGTCGATGACGGCAAAAGCTTGCGCTACACCCGCGAGGTGCTGTTCGAGCAAAATGTCGCCTTCCTCTACGCCGAGCCGCTGCCTTACATCTATGCACCGCTCGACGACGCGCCGCGCTCGATGCAGACGACAGTGGATGTCTATCGCCCCTCGGACGGCCAACCGCTCGCGCGCGGCACCATCGATTTCAGTTTCCAGGCGCGCCGTGCCGGCACAGGCTCGTTCGGCGAAGAGCTCGAGATCCGCCAGCAGCGCCGGGTTCGAATAGGCGAGCAGACGATCAGCAGCGAAACGGTGATGTTCCTCTCGCCCGGCGTCGGCGAAGTGCGCACCAAAGGCGACCCCATCGAGAGCCGCCTCGTCTGCGCCCGCATCGCCGGCAGAAGCATCGGCGACTGCCCCGCCGTAGCGTCGTTCGCCAAGTAGGTGTGTGCCCCCTTTGCCAAAGGGCAGGCGCGGGGATTTCTGGGCCCGCTCCCCTCCCGCGTGAGCACTTCCGCGCCCGGGGGAGGGGACCGGATGGCAAACACTCCATCGAGCGGGGCCCGCTGCATTGGCCCAAGGGAGCAACCCTCCTGGCATACCGGCCGCAGGTAGGAGCCTGCCGCATGTCACGGATCAATGAAAAGTGAGGCCTCACCATGTTGAAACTCGGCTATACCCTGGCCAGCGAAGAACACCGCCCTAACGATCTGGTTCGCTTCGCGCGCCAAGCGGAAGATTGCGGCTTCGATTTCGGCTTCATCTCGGACCACTTCCACCCTTGGATCGACAATCAAGGTCAAAGTCCGTTCGTTTGGAGTGTTCTCGGCGCCCTCGCCCACTCGACCGCCAAGCTCAACCTGATCACCGGGGTCACCTGCCCGACCTTCCGCATCCATCCGGTGATCATCGCCCAGGCAGCGGCGACGGTCGCGGCAATGATGCCGGGCCGCTTCGCGCTCGGACTGGGCAGCGGCGAGAACCTCAACGAGCACATCACCGGCGCGCGCTGGCCGAGCTCGGAAGAACGCATGGAGCGTCTCGAAGAGGCGATCGCGATCATCCGCATGATGTGGCAGGGCGGCGTGCAGAGCCACCGCGGCAAGTACTATCAGGTCGACACCGCGCGCATTTACACGCTCCCCGACCAGCTCCCGCCGCTGATGATCGCCGCGAGCGGCAAACGCGCCGCAGGCTTGGCGGGTCGCACCGGCGACGGGCTGGTCAGCACCTCGCCCGACGCCGACCTGATCAAGGAGTTCCAATCCGAGGGCGGCAAGCGGAAGCCGTGTTACGGCCAGCTGACCATGTGTTGGGCCGAGGACGAGCACAGCGCCCGCCGCACCGCGCTGCAGCAATGGCCGAACTCAGCTCTGCCGGGGGTGATCTTCACCGAGCTGCCGCTGCCGGCGCACTTCGAGCAGCTGACCAAGCTGCTCGACGAAAGCGAAGTCGCCGAGAGCGTCATCTGCGGCCCGGCTCTCGAGCCTTACCTCGACAAGCTGCGCAAGTACGCCGAAGCCGGCTTCGATCACGTCACTCTGCACCAGGTCGGACCCAACCAGGAAGGCTTCTTCCAGTGGTGCAGCAAGGAGCTCTTCCCGCGCCTGCGCTCCGAGCGGCTGATCGAGTGATTGCACCACGAAGGCACGAAGAGCACGAAGTTAAGAGAGAACGAATATCTGGGTTTGTCGTCGTGACCTTCATGTCCTTCGTGGTGAAAAAACGACACTTCCATCATCCCGTCGCTACGCCAGTCAGCAGAAAATATCGTTGTGCAACGAAGGTGCGTCAGCCACAGTGCGCCGCATGATTCGCAACCCGAAGCTGCGGTTCTGGATCGCACTGTCTGTCGTTGCTCTGTGGGGATTCTCGGCACGCCTGCTCGCGGCCGACAAAGAAGAAGGCTCTGCCGGCCGCGCTCAGGTCCTCAGTCCCGCAACAGATTGAGCGCCGCGCCGGCGCGGAACCAGGCGATCTGCTCGGCATTGAAGCTGTGCCGGCAGGTGATCTCCTCGGTGCTGCCGCCGTCGTGGTGCAAGATCACGCGCACCGGCTGCCCCGGCGCGAGCTGTTGTAGTCCGACGATGCTGATGCGATCGCTCTCGTGGATTTTGTCGTAGTCGGCGGGATCCTCGAAGGTCAGCGGCAACATTCCCTGCTTCTTCAGATTGGTCTCATGGATGCGGGCGAAGCTGCGCGCCAGCACCGCCTTGCCACCGAGGTAGCGCGGCTCCATCGCGGCGTGCTCGCGGCTCGACCCTTCGCCGTAGTTTTCGTCGCCGATCGCCACCCAGCCGAGCCCTTGTGCCTTGTAGTGGCGCGCGATCTTGGGAAACGGCACCGCCGCCTCGCCGGAGACGACGTCGCGGCCATGGCCGACTTCGCCGGTGAAGGCGTTGACGGCGCCGGTGAACATATTGTCGCTGATGCGATCGAGGTGGCCGCGGTAGCGCAACCACGGACCCGCCGGTGAGATGTGGTCGGTGGTGCACTTGCCTTTGGCCTTGAGCAGCACTGCCAGCTCGAGGAAGTCCTTGCCGTCCCAAGCGGCGAACGGCTCGAGGATCTGCAGCCGTTCGCTGTCCGGCCGCACCACTACTTCGACGGCACTGCCGTCGGCGGGCGGTTCGATCAAGCCGGCTGTGCCGGCAGCGAAGCCGTTCGCCGGCAGCTCCGGCGCTTGTGGCGGTGCCAGCTTCACCTTCTTGCCGTCGTCACCGATCAGCTCGTCGGTCAGCGGGTTGAAGTCGAGGCGTCCGGCGAGCGCCAGCGCGGTGACGATCTCGGGGCTGCCGATGAAGGCGAGAGTCGCCGGGTTCGAATCGTTGCGCGCCGGGAAGTTGCGATTGAACGAGGTCAGGATCGAGTTGCGGGTACCCTTGGCCATGTCGTCGCGCTGCCATTGGCCGATGCAAGGTCCGCAGGCGTTGGCGAGCACGCGCCCGCCGACTTCTTCCAACGCGCCGAGCTGACCATCGCGCTGGATGGTGTTGTAGATCTGGTCCGAGCCGGGCGAGACCAGAAAGGGCACGCGGGTACGGATGCCGTGCGCCTGCGCCTGGCGGGCGACGTCGGTGGCGCGGCCGATGTCCTCGTAGGAGGAGTTGGTGCAGCTGCCGATCAGTGCCGAGCTCAGCTCGACGGGATAATCGTTGGTCTTGGCATCGGCGGCCATCTGCGAGATCGGCCGAGCCAGATCGGGGCTGTGCGGCCCGACGATGTGCGGCTCGAGGGTGGACAGATCGATCTCGACCACCTCGTCGTAGTAGCTCGCCGCGTCGCCTTCGACCGCTGCGTCGGCGCGCAGGTGCTCGGCGAACTGCTCGGCCAGCGCCGCGATCTCGCCGCGGTTGGTAGCGCGCAGATAGGTCGCCATCCGCTCATCGAACGGGAAAACCGAGCAGGTCGCACCGAGCTCGGCACCCATGTTGGTGATCGTCGCCTTACCGGTGCAGCTGATCGATTTGGTGCCGGGGCCAAAGTACTCGACGATTTTTCCGGTGCCGCCTTTGACCGTCATGATGCCGGCGAGCTTGAGAATCACGTCCTTCGGCGCGGTCCATCCCGACAGCGCACCGGTCAGCCGCACCCCGACCACCTTGGGCATGCGCACCGTCCACGGCAGGCCCGCCATCACGTCTGCGGCATCGGCGCCGCCGACGCCGATCGCCAACATGCCGAGGCCGCCGGCGTTGGGGGTGTGCGAGTCGGTGCCGATCATCAAGCCGCCGGGGAAGGCGTAGTTCTCCAGCACCACCTGGTGAATGATGCCCGAGCCGGGATTCCAGAAGCCGATGCCGTACTTCTGCGAAGCGGAGCGCAAGAAGGCATAGACCTCGTTGTTCTCCTGCAGGGCCACCTGCATATCGGCGTCGGCGCCGACGCGGGCGCGGATCAGGTGATCGCAGTGCACCGTGCTCGGCACGGCGACTCGCTTCTTGCCCGCTTGCATGAACTGCAGCAGCGCCATCTGCGCGGTCGCGTCCTGCATCGCCACCCGGTCCGGCCGCAGATCGATCCAGCCCCTGCCGCGCTCGAGGTCGGCGCCCTGGTGATTGTCGAGATGGGTGAAAAGAATCTTCTCGGCGAGAGTCAGATCGCGGCCGCGGCGTTGGCGCATCAGCGGCAGGCGCTGCTGGAAGGTGGCGTAGAGAGAACGGATCGCTTCGATCATCGCGGGACTCCTTGCAATCGTCTCACGCCGCTGCCGGGTGAGCGAACCGAACTCTTAGCAGCATCGCGCCGCTCATGCATCCGAGGCTCGGCCGCGCTCGAGTGCTTGCCGCCCCTGGCATCTTCTGCTGAGCTGATCGCAACCAAGGAGAAGGCATGCCGATCGAGCTGCGGGATCTGACATCGGAGGAGCGTATCGCGCTGGTAGCGCTGGTGGAGTGGGTCGCCCAATCCAACACCACGATGAGCGAAGAGGAGGCCGAGCGGGTGAGCGCGATTGCGTCCGCGGTAGGCGACGAGGCCTATCAAGCGGCGGCCGATCAGGTCGCCGAACGCTTCGAGGACGAAGAGGCGCTGCGCGAGTTCCTGCCCCGGATCGAGCGCCAGGAAGCGCGCGAGCTGATCTACGGCACCGTCCTCAGCGAAGCGATGGTCGACGTCGTCGATCCCCGCGAAGGCGGATTCCTCGAGTGGCTCGCCCGTGCCTGGAACGTCTCGACCCGCATCGAAGAGCCGGAGCAGTAAGCGCTACTCCAGCAAATCGCTCGCTCGTGCCGGGGCGCGATCGGCGATCAGACTGATGTCACTGCCGTCGACCCACCAAACCCCCCGACTGGTCTCGACGAAGATCGGGATGCGGTGAAACAGACTGGCGAAGACGTAGCTCTCCAGCGGCGCTTCGCTGACCGTGTGCTTGACCCAGGGCGCTACGATGCGGGCGGAGCCGGCACCGCCGCGGCGCAGCGGCACCTCGAGCTGAGAGCGCGACAGCTCGCTGACCTGCGCATTGGGCTGCGTGCCGCTCACCAGGATGCGGTAGTGTTTGCCGAGCACCATCACCTCGGGGTCGGTGGTCGCGGCGAGCAGATACACCAGCGTCCCGTCGTAGCCGAAAGGCTCTCCCGGCAGCAGCACGGTGTTCATCGCACGCGTCGGCTCGGGCGCCGCCGCAATCGCTGCGGCGCGGGCCGCGATCAGGACGCGGCTGCTGCCTTTGGCGACGAGCGGCGGGTCGAGGCGAGTGAAAATCGCATTTAGCTCCGGACGCGTCGGCACGCGCACCTCGTAGAGGATCGCCGGCTGCGGCTCGTCGCTGAAGAACTTGACCAGCCACCAGCCGGTTTGCCGGCCACCGACGTCGGCGTCGCGCACCGTGATCCAACCGCCGAGTCCTTTGCCTTCGAGAGAGCCGATGTTCTGGATCAGCACGTCGGTAGCGATCGCCGAGGCGGCGTCCTGGGTATAGAGCGCCAAGCCGAGCAGGCGGGCGCGCTCGACGGAGTCGACCAGATCGGCTGGAATCGACAGGACCTCTTTCGGCCGCGGCGCGGTGGAAGACGTCGCAGCGCGAGTCGCGCAGCCCGTCCCAATCAGAAGAAGCGATGCGGCCAACAGTGCCGCCAGTGAACGGTGCAGCAGAATCATGGCGAGCCTGCTTAGCGAATCTCCAAAAGATTGCGAATCCCAGCTACCCCCTTTGTAGGAAAAGGCGCGCACACCTGGGGCATGTAGCTGCGCTCGGCAGAGCGCGGCAGGTATGGAGCTGCCGTCGGTAGACGGCGGCAGGTACGCTGCGCGCCGGGCGGTGGCGACTCGCAGAAATGCCCCCGCGCCTACGGCGCTGAGGCTTTCGCCGGCGAAAGCCTCAGCCCTTGGGAAAGGGGGCGGGGGAGATGGCCCTTTTGACAACGAGGGCAGGAGAGATAGAGCCTCGGCATGCCTGCGGCGCCGATCGACGGCCACTGCGACGCCCGCTTCGCTGCGGTGCGCCAAGCCTTCAGCGAAAACTTCGCCGCGCGTGACGAGCTCGGCGCGGCCGTCGCGATCGCGCTCGACGGGCGCTTCGTCGTCGACCTCTGGGGCGGATGGGCCGACGTCGCTCGCAGCAAGCCATGGCAGCGCGACACTCTGGTCAACTTCTTCTCGGTCGGTAAGGCACTGACCTCGATCTGTGTGCTGCGTCTGGTTGAGCGCCGCAAGCTCGAGCTCGATCGCCCGGTCGCGGCCTATTGGCCTGAGCTCGGCGCGGGCGCGCAGGTCACCTTGCGCCACATCCTGTCGCACCGCGCCGGCCTGCCGGCGATACGAGCGCCCCTGCCCGAGGACGCGATGCTCGATTGGGACACGATGATCGCCGCGCTGGAGCGGCAGTCGCCGTGGTGGCCGCCGGGCGAAGACCACGGCTATCACGTCAATACCTTCGGCTATCTCACCGGCGAGCTGTTGCGGCGTGTCACCGGCACCACCTTGGGCACCTATCTGCGCGACGAGGTGGCGGGGCCGCTCGCGGTCGATGTCCATGTCGGTCTCGCAACGCAGCACCAGGCTCGCGCCGCCGACTTCCTCTGGCAGCCGCTCGATGTGCCGCCGGGCGACGGTGCGATCGGCGGCGACGACCAGATGCGCTGGCAGGCGTACTTCAATCCGGCCGGGATCTCGGGCACCGGTTGGGTCAATCACCAGCGCTGGCGCAGCGCCGAAATCCCGTCGACCAACGGCCACGGAACGGCGCGCGGTGTGGCTCGCCTTTACGCGGCTTTGGCCGCCGGCGGCGCGATCGACGGTGTCCAGCTGTTGTCGCGCGCGATGCTCGCCGAGGCGGTGACGGAACATTCGGCCGGCATCGACCGGGTGACGCAGCGTCCGGCGCGCTTCGGGTTGGGTTTCCAGCTGACCCAGCCGGAGCGGCGGCTCGGACCGAACGCCGCCGCCTTCGGCCACTTCGGCGCAGGCGGGGCACTCGGCTTCTGCGATCCCGAAGCAGGGGTGGCGTTCGCGTATGTGATGAATCAGATGGGCCCGCGCTGGCAGAACCCGCGCAACCGAGCCTTGGTCGAGGCTTTGTATCGTTCCCTGTGACGCAGGCTAGACACCGTGCTGCGGCACCGCCTTGAGGGGCCTCGTCCTGCTCAGCGTCGCGGCCTATGTTGCTAGCGAAGCAGAACGGAGGACACATGGAGAAGGTCGAGAAGTGCGGCCACCGGCCGTGCACCTGCCAGGTTACCGGCGGAGAGTCCTATTGCAGCAGCCATTGCCAGGAAGGTTCGAGCCGAGCCGGTGAGCACCGGTCCTGCGAGTGCCCTCACGACGATTGCGGCGGTCACGAAGAAGACTGAGCTGGGGTCGTACC
>DASPMH010000502.1:0-2333 GCA_035627175.1 Terriglobales bacterium
CTCAGCCCTTTGGGAAAGGGGGCGCAGGCCTAGTTTACGCGGACGGCGATGCTGACGACGGGGTCGTAGTAGAGATAGAAGCGGCCGAATACCGTGTACTCGCCCGGGGCTACTAGCTGTCCCTGGTCGTCGCGAAGGTCCCAGAACGCCTTGTGCTGGAAGCGCACCACGGCATCCTCGAAGCCTGGCGCTCCCGGGGCGAGGAACGGCTCGCCGCAGCCCTGCTCGCGGATGGTCCGCACCTTCTGGCCGTCGCGGTAGACGTAGAGGTCGAGGCAGGGATCGAAGATGCCGAACGGACGCTCGCGCTCGGTGACGGTAAAGCGCAGCTCGACGACCTCGGGCGCGCTGTAGCTGGCGCAGTCGGATTCGAGCGTCACTCGGTTGAAGGCGTCCGACCACATGCCGCGATTGGGCGCGTCCGGGTCGCAGTAGTCGAGGTCGCTGCGCTCGAAGACGCGCATCGGCAACCGCGGGCTGGTCTTGCCTTCGATCTCGGCCCAGACCTCGATCTCGCCGGCGGCGCGCCCGGTGAAGACGCCCGGTGCGTCGAAGCCGCCGATCGTCTCGTCGCTGCTGTGCCACGTCGCTGCCGCGGTTACGCTGCGGCCGAAGCCGATGTCGTAGTTGCCCTGCGCCGCGAAGTAGGCGTCGCTGCCCTTTTCGACGACGCGATCGTCGCCCTCCTGGTAGATGTACAGATCGAGCAAGGTCGCTTCGGCGACGATACGGGCATGGACCGGGTTGCTGGTGCTTCCCTCGTAGGTCGCCTCGATGGTCGCCGAGCCCGGAGCCACTGCGCTCATCGTTCCGGCGGCGTCGATGGCTGCGATCTCGGCGGAGCTGGTGCGCCAGCTGACCGTCGTGGTGACTTCCTGCCACTCGCCGGTGTCGTAACGCGCCGTCGCCACGAACGGGGTCAGGTCGCCGATCAGAACGGTCAGGTCGTAGCCGCACTCGAAACACGGTGCAGCGACGTCGCCCGGTCGTGGGTCATCGGCGAACACCGGAAAGAAGATCGGCGGTACGGCAACGGAGTTGGGATAGATCGAGAGCTGCACGATGGTCGCCTCGGCGACCACCCGCAGCTGGAGCGTGTCGCTCGCACCGGCGAAAGTTGCAGTGATGGTGGCACTGCCTTCGGCGCTAGCGGTGAAGGTGCCATCGGAGACCGAGCCGAGGCCCGCCGGAGCGACGCTCCAGAGCGCAGTCGCGGTGACGTCTTCGATCTCGCCGTCGGCATAGAAAGCCCAGGCGAGCAGTGTCACCGGCTGGCCGATGCGCACGGTGTCGTTGCACATCGGGTGCGGCAGAGCGTCGGCCGGCAGCGACGGATCGTACTCCGCCGCGATCGGCCGGCCCCACGGATAGAAGCAAGAGGCGATCTGCGCTTCGAGACGCTGTAAGGGCGGCCGTTCGACGACGCTGAGATCGAAGCTAGCAGTAGCTACCTCTCCCAATGTCGCGGTGATGCGGACTGCGCCGAGCGCGTGCGCGGTCACCGTGCCCCAAGCATCGACGCCGGCGATCGCCGCGTCCGTGGCCTGCCAGCGTACCAGATAGGTGACGTCGAGGCTGCTGCCGTCGTCGAGCTCGGCGGTGGCGCGCAACCCGGTGCTGCGACCGACGCGCAGCTGGTTCAGCCCGACGATCGACAAACTGGCGATCTCGACCGGCTGACACAGTCCCGGCACGCATACCGAGCCGGCGCAGTCGTCGCAGTCCGGGCAGCTCGAGACGCAGACGCAGCGATCGCCGGCCATGCTGCAGCTGCCGTCCTGGTTGCAACGATACGGTGGATACGGCGCCGGCGGCGCGCACACCGGCGGACCGCAATCTTCGCACAGCGGACAGCTGGCGGTGCACTGGCAAATACGGCCGGCACCGCATTCCTGGCCATTTTCGCAGCGCCAGACGTTGCTGGCACATTGATCGGGAAGGAAAGTGCCGTCGCCCTCGGGATCGCTCAGTCGGCGGTAGGAGTCGGCGAGCAGCACGGTGGTGCCATCTCGGGTCTGCAATCGTGAGCCGTCGGGAGCGAGGATCTCCCGTACCTCGACCCCGTCGTCCTCGTACCAGGTAGTGGTGCGCACCCTGCCCTGCTCGAGCTCGATGACGAACTGACCACCACCGTTGCCGACATTGAGATCGACGCTGGTCTCGATCAGGTCGCCGTTGATCGTCTTGCGCAGCTCGAGGCGATAATCGCCGGGAACGAGACCGCCGAGCGCGAGCGTGCCGTCCGCAGCGGTCGTACCTCGCCGCTGGTCGCCCCCCTGGAGCTGCCAATCGGCGTAGGAGAGCGCCTTGTCGTCGGCGGCGACCGCTTCGCC
>DASPMH010000503.1:0-2349 GCA_035627175.1 Terriglobales bacterium
GAGCTGTTGGGTTGCCGCGAGCTCATCGCTCACAATGCCGCCTCGACAGCATCGAGCGGCGGCGCTGCCGCCGCTTGCGCAATCGCGCGCGCGGTCTCGGCCTCTTGCTGCAGTCGAGCGAACGCGGGGATCTGATCATCCCACTCGATCAGAGTCGCGACCGATCCGATCCGCTGCAGCGCGTGGCGATAGAGCTGCCAAACACCTGGCGGCACCGGATGATCGTGAGTGTCGTGGAGGAAGGTGCCTTTGTCGCTGTGGCCGGCGAGATGGAACTGGGCGACACGCCGCGGCGGAATCGCGTCGAGGTATTCTTCGGCGGAAAAACCGTGGTTGAAGGCACTGACGAAGACGTTGTTGACGTCGAGCAACAGCAGGCAGTCGGCTCGCTCGGCGACCGCGGTCAGGAACTGCCACTCGGGCATCACCGAGTGCGAGTATTCGAGATAGGTCGAGACATTCTCGAGGAGCAGGCGGCGTCCGAGGACGTCCTGCACCCGCGCGACGCGCTCGGCGACATGGGCGATCGCCTCCTCGGTGTAGGGCAGCGGCAGGAGATCGTGGGCGTTGTGCCCGCCGACGCCGGTGAAGCAGAGATGATCGGAGATCCAGGCCGGCTCGATCCGCTCGGCGAGCCGCCGCAGCTGGTGGAGATAGTCTCGGTCGATCGGGTCGACCGAGCCGATCGACAAGGACACGCCGTGCATCGCCACCGGGTAGCGCTGCCGCACCTGGTCGAGGACGTACAAGGCCCGTCCGCCGGGAACGAGGAAGTTCTCCGAGATGATCTCGAACCAGTCTACCGCGGGCTGCTGCTCGAGAACGTCTGAGTAATGCTCGACGCGCAAGCCGACGCCGAAACCGAGGTGAGGCAAGGATTCGGAGCGCGTCATACGAAAAAATGGTCCTCGCCCTCATCCTCGTCGGCGAGGACGAGGGCGAGAGGATGGACCTACTCGAGGACCTTGCCGCCCTTCTTGGTGCACTCCTCAACGGAGCTGACGGTGATCCAGCCCTTGCCCTTGCAGGAGTTCTGGCCATGGCAGTCGTGGCCGCCCTTGACGCCGCAGGCGCTCTGGCCCTTGCAGGCATTGGCGCCCTGGCACTTGACGTCGCCGCCGGCTTTGCCGTGATCGTCGCCGGCCAAGGCCGGGCTGGCGGCGAAAAGACCTGCGACAGCGGAAGCGAGCAGCGCTCCCTTCAGACCCTTGTGCATTCGATCCTCCTTTGAGGAGCCGCGAGCGGCTCGGTTGATGATGCGCAACGAAGTATCTGCGATGCGTCGGTCGCCGAGCATTGTCGTATGGTCCGAAGCGTGTCAACTACGCTCTGTGCACCGCTGCCGGTATCGCCGCTTCGCTCTGCTGCTGGCCACAGCCCTGTCGCTGGTCCCGCTGATTGTCTACGCGGAAGCTGTCACACCGCCACCGCCGGCCACTGCCGCCGCGGCACCGAGCCTGGTGCACATCCGAGCAGCGGCTGCCCGAGCGGGAGAATATTTCACCCGGCGTGGGCTCGCCGTCGAAAAGTTCGACGTGATCATGCTGAGCTCGCTGCTGCAGCGCTACTTCGGCGTTCAGTTCGACTTCCCTCCGGTGCAAGAGTTCTACCGCCGCCATCCCGAACTATGGCGCAAGCAGTTCCAGCTCTATCATCTGTACTTCGAGGACCGTCGCCTGCCGCAGCAGTCTGCCAGCAAGACGGCGGCGAGCCTGCGGAGCCGGTATCCGAATCAGATCGACGCCTTCACCGACTGGTCAATGTTCTGCCCGAGCTTCCCGCTGCCGCACGATTTTTTGACGCAGCTACGGGCGCGATTCGACAAGAGCGGGTATTGGCTCACTCATGCCGGCCTGCAGCTGCAGAACGCGCGCATCAACGGCTGTCTGAAAAACACCCCGGAGGTCGTCGCCTTCGAGCGCGAGGTCGTCGAGCGCCTGCGCCGTTTGATCGATGGTCCCGAGCCGTATGATGACCCTCGCATCGAGGCGATGGCGATCCTCTACTATATGGGACACGGCGAGACGGTCACCGGGCGCGACCTCGAGTGGCTGCTGGCGCGCCAGCGCCCCGACGGCGGCTGGGCAGGCGCAGCCCAGGCCGCAGCGTCACACGACCACACCACCATACTCGGCTTGTGGACCCTACTCGAAGCGGAACGCCACCTGCGCCGCTGACGCGGGCGTCGCTCAATGCGCCAACACCTCTCGTACCTGTTAGCGTCCTAAGCGTGCGCTGAGCTCGATCGTGGTGCCGGCGAGCGCTTTGGATACCGGGCAGGTTCGCTTGGTTTCTTCGGCGATGGCCTCGAATTTCGCCGCGTCGATCGCCGCTACGGTGGCGGTGGTC
>DASPMH010000504.1:0-8098 GCA_035627175.1 Terriglobales bacterium
CGGCCGCGAGTGGAACGACGGGGTGATGTTCAATCTCCCCGACTACGACGTCTTCAAGATCGACGCGACCGCCAATCCTCCCGCCGAAATCGCTTCGTACCCCGGCGTCGGCACGATCCTGTTCAACATGGCGATCAACCCGAGCAACGGAAAGGTCTACGTCACCAACACCGACGCCAACAACGACGTGCGCTTCGAAGGGACACTCGATCCGAACGATCCCAACGACAGCTCGGTGCAGGGCCACCTGCATGAAGCCCGCGTCACCATCATCGACAGCAGCTGCTCGGCGGTCGAGCCGCAGCACCTCAACCCGCACATCGACTACGATGCGCGGCCGATCGATCCGCAGCTCAAGGAGCGGACGCTATCGCAGCCGACCGGGATCGCCGTCAGCGCCGACGGCAGCACCGCCTATGTCGCGGCGCTCGGCTCGAGCAAAGTCGGCATCTTCGACACCGACGAGCTCGAGGACGGCACCTTCGAGCCGGACGCGAGTAACCACATCGCGCTCGCCCATGGCGGGCCGACCGGCTTGGTGCTCGATGAGACCCGCAAGCGGATGTACGTGATGACGCGCTTCGACAACGGTATCTCGACGGTCGGCATCGATCCGAGCGACATCGCTTCCTACAAGGTCGAGATCCACCACCGTTCGCTGCACAATCCGGAGCCGGACGAGGTCGTCGCCGGGCGGCCGTTCCTCTACGACGCGTATCTGTCGTCGAACAACGGTGAAGCGTCGTGCGCCAGCTGCCACATCTTCGGCGACTTCGACAGCCTCGCCTGGGATCTCGGCGACCCGGACGGCGGCGAGCCGGCGATCAACCCCAATCCGGTGCAGCCCGGCTTACCTGTGCTGCCGCGCTTCCATCCGATGAAGGGCCCGATGACGACGCAGACGTTGCGCGGCTTGAAGGATCACGGCGCGATGCACTGGCGCGGCGACCGCACCGGCGCGGGGCGCCTGGACGAGCTCGGCAACCCGATCGATCCCTTCGATCCGGCCGCCGCTTTCAAGGAGTTCAACGGCGCCTTCCAGACCCTGCTCGGCCGCACCGATCGGCTCGAGCCGGAGGAGATGGCGGCGTTCACCAACTTCATCCTGCACGTCACCGATCCGCCCAACCCGATCCGCAACCTCGACAACTCGCTGACACCGGTGCAGCAGATCGGCAGTGACTTCTTCTTCCAAAACCGCTCCGACGGCGGCGACACCCGCTGCAACACCTGCCACACCATCGCGCCGGAGCGACGCTTGTTCGGCACCAGCCGCGGCTCGCTGATCGTCGGCATGCAGTCGTTCAAGGTCGCCCACTTCCGCAACCTCTACCAGAAGGTCGGCATGTTCGGTCAGCCGCGGGTCGAGGCCTTCCTCGGCGGGCTGTTCTTCAACACCTGGGACGAGGTCTCGACCGGCGACCAGGTGCGTGGTTTCGGCTACCTGCATGACGGCACCATCGATACGATGTTCCGCTTCATGCACATCAGCGCGTTCAACCACACCACCGAGCAGCCGGAGGGCTTCGAAGGCACGGAGGATCGCGAAGGAGTCGCGATGTTCCTGCTTGCCTCCGACAGCAACATGGCACCGATCGTCGGCCAGCAGGTGACGCTGACCTCGACCAACCACTCGGCGGTCGATGCCCGCATCAACCTGATGCTGGCGCGCTGCAGCGCCGCACTGGAGTGCGACCTGGTGGCCAAGGGCGTCAAAGACGGCATCGAGCGCGGCTGGCTCTACGACCGCGACAACAGCGTCTTCGTCTCCGACATCGCGCTCGAGACGCCGATCAGCGCCGGCGACCTCCGCACCCAAGCGCAAACCGCCGGCCAGGAGCTGACCTTCACCGCCGTGCCGCGCGGCTCGGGCCACCGCATCGGCATCGACCGCGACCAGGACGGTCACCGCGACGGCGACGAGCGCGCCGCCCAATCGGACCCCGCCGATCCCGACAGCACCCCGCTGTAAGGCGTGCGCCCCCTTTCCCAAAGGGCTGAGGCTTTCGCCGGCGAAAGCCTCAGCGCCGCAGGCGCGGGGGATTAGGCCGAGCGCGCTCGAAGACGCGCTCGGCCCTCCTCCGCACCGCTACCCGCCGCACTCGCTCGCGCAGAGCTCCTTCCATGAACGATTGACAGTCCCTTTCTGCCCACCCTATATCGCCCACCGAAGGGCTTGACGCGAAGCCCCCCGGCTCCGATACCTTCCCCTTGCGAATACCGCTTCACGCCGGCCGTCCATCCCCAACGCCGGATTGGCCCCAGCGTGTGAATTGCCAGTCAAGCCAAATCAATCCGATGCCGACAAGAAACGACAGCGCCGTCTCCGAGCGACACTCCGACACCCGCATCGTGTTGGTGAATCCGCCGGTGCTGGCGGTATTTGAGCCGTGGTACGACACGCCAGACTTTGGCCGTACAGCCCTCGCCTGTCTGGCAGCCTACCTGCGCTTGCATGGCTATCCGAACATCAAGATCGTCGACGCCAAGTTCGACCGCTTGAGCTTTGAAGAGTGCCTACGAGACATCTTGGCCTTCGAACCCGACCTCGTAGGTTATACGGCGTTTACCAATGAAATTAAGCCTGCCGCCTATGTGGCAGCGAGGCTCAAGCGACTGAAGCCTGGCATCCTCAATATCATCGGGGGTGTACACGTCACCGCGATCCCCCTCAAAACGATGCAGGAGTTCCCGATGTTCGATATCGGGGTAATCGGGGAAGGAGAGGCTACCCTATTGGAGGTGGTGGAACAGTACGCTGCCAAGCAGCCGGTGCTGAATATTCCCGGAACTATCTATCATGACTTGGATGATCAGCTGCAGCAGGGCCCGGCGCGAGAGCGCATCATGGACCAGGACAGCTTGCCCATACCCGCTTGGGACCTGATGAAGCCCGCCAACACCTACTTTGTTCAAACCCTGCGTGGTTGCCCGTTCAATTGCCTGTTCTGCATGAACCCCAGTGGGCGCATCGCGCGCAAGCGCTCGATAGGCCTGGTCATGGAAGAGCTGCGCGGCATTGTCGACAACTACCATCCCGAGCGCATCTCCTTCGGCGACGAGCTCTTTTCCGTAGATGTCGCGCGCACGCACGCACTACTGGATGCTTTGATCGAAAGCGGTCTTGGCGCGAGAGTGAAATGGGACGTACAAACCCACGTACGCTATGTGGATGCCGGGATGTTCCGCAAGTTCAAGCTGGCCAATGTCGATCGAGTCGAGATGGGCATCGAAACCGGCGACGAGCAATCGCTGAAGAAAATGGGCAAGGGTACCAATCTGCAGATGATTGAAGATGCCTACCAGGCAGCCCGCAGAGAAGGGGTCAAGATAGGCACGTTCTTCATCTTAGGGCAGCCCGATGAGACTACCGCGACGATTATGAAGACCATCGGGCTAGCCGTGAGGATCAATCCGGAGCTGCCCATGTTCGGCCTCATGACCCCCTATCCCGGGACGGCGATCGCGGAGATGGCGGCCAAAGGCGAGGGTGGCTATAAACTGCTCAGCACAGATTGGGACGAGTACAATAAACAGATCGGCGGCGCCCTGGCGTTGCAGAACATCAGCCGCAGGAAATTGGAATTCTACCAATCGCTCGCCTACTTGATGGTATATCTACGCAATCGCCGATTCCGTGACTTGTTCCGATTCTTGCTGACCTACCGAGTCGGCATCTACAAGTTTGTCCGCAAGGTGTTCAGCGGAAAGCAGAACCTGATGCACGCAGTAAAAAAGCCCGGAGATTACGACAGGCTGCTGAGCACAGGCACATCTGTCGACCAAGCAGATATGATCGAATCGTACCGCGCCTGGTCGAAGTACCAGAAGGACAGCATGGTGTCGTTGCGCCACGCGACAGCGGCGGAGTCAGATATTTAGCCATCCGCGAAATCCCCCGCAGGCGCTCTCGTTTCCAGCCGCGCTCTGCCGAGCGCAGCTACACGTCAGCGCTGCGCCTCTCTGCGCCGGGCCTCGAGCGAGCGGGCGAGCTCGGGGTCGCGCAGCCGCACCGCGGCGAGCGCCTGCGCCGTCAGCGGCGGCTGGGTTTGGAGGATCCAGCGGACGCGCTCGCGCACCCGCAGCGATGGATCGTTCAGACTCTCGGCGACCGCCGCCAGTACGCCATCGCTCAGCGGCAGCCGGCGCGACAAAGCGTGCGCTGCCCAAAAGCGCACCCACTCGTCGTGGTGGCGCAGTCCGGGCGCCATTCGCGTGCTCAGGCGCGCATCGGCAGGCGACAGGCAGTCGAGCATGCGAAAGCCTTCCCAGTGCAGGAAGATATGATCCGGCACCTCTTCTGAGCGAATGCCGGTGCCGACCTGGCCGTATTTGACCACCTCGCAAGCGATGTCGGCGACTTCGTAGGATACCGGCTCGCCGAGAAGTTGCTTGGCACTCTCGGCCGCGAGACGGCGAAACTCCTCGCCGCCGAGCCATCCGAGCTGCATCGCTAGATGCGCGATCTGCATCTTCAGCACCGATGCGTGTAGCCGGTTCATCGTCGCTTTCATCTGCTGGCGCGGCTTCTCCAGTGCCTGCACCTGGCGGAACAGGTGCTGCTCCTCGGGGCTTTGAAACCGTTCCGGCGGATTGCGGCTGAGAAAGATCTCGACCGGTGGAACGAAGGTCAGAAAATCGTCGCGATCGAGCAGGCTGTGCACGATGCGCAGCCGTTCGCCGAGCGAAGCCGCGTCGTCGTAGAGTCGGCATACCTTGTTGCGGTCGGCAGCGACGGCATCCGCCGGCGACAACCCGGTAGTCTGCACCACGGCGCTGTGGCCGAAGGCGGCGAGCAGATCTCGATTGGAGGCGGTGCTGCGGCCCGCTTCGGTCAGATAGCGCGCGTAGTCGCCTTTGCGGCGAAAGTATTCGGTCAGCCACGGTGCCGTCTTGTCACCGGTCGGCGCAACCGACGAGAACCCGTAGATGCGCGGCACGCCGAGGAAGATCCGCCGCATCGACTCCTTGAAGCTCGGACCGAGCCCGCCGTAGCGCTGATCGACGACACGCTCGGCCGCAGCGCGATCGAAGCCGTGGGTGTAGAGAACGTGCAGGTAGTCGGCGCGAGTGCGATCGTCGGCTCCTTTGGTCGCCAAGGTGTTGCAGCCGAGCAGAAATACCTCGCGGGGATCGCGGAACAGTCCCTGACAGCTTGGCTGGCAGGAGGCCTCTTCCATCTCCTGCAGCTCGAGGGAAGCGCCGTAGTCGCCGAAGAACGTGCCGGCGAATTCGCCCGAGAGCACGACGATGTCGCAGCGCAGATCCGGGCGGCAGCGATCCGTGAGCCAACCGGGCGGCAAGGTCTGGGTGCCGGGTGCCGTGCCCGACATAGCCGGAGCGACAGGGGTCAGATCGGTGAAGACGAAATCGCCGGGCGGCAGCGCGGCTTTGATCGCATCGAGCTCATACGGACTGTGGAAAGCGAAGGCGCAGACGCGGTACTTCGCCGAGCCGAGCGGGGGCACGCGCACCGCGGCCGGCGTTGGAGCCGAGGTCGGCGCCGGCATCGCCACGGCGACCGCAGCGGTGCGAGGGGGAGGCGCAATGAGGTATGCGGTGTCGTCGTGGGTGCTGCATCCAGTCCCGACCACGGCCACCAGCCCCACTGCCAATGCAACAGGCCCAACAAGCTTCACCGCCCCATCAAGGCACGATTGCCCGACCCGTCAACATCCCCCTCCCTTACGGTCCCCACACCTGGGGCGCCGTCCCCGCTCCCTTCAGCTCGAAGGTCTACTGCCCCGGCGCGCCAGCGCCGGCGACTTGTACTTCGCAGTTGAGGTAGTGCGAATCGGCGAGCCATTCGCTGTCGGGATAGTAGACGAAAATGGCCGAGCCACCCGCGATGCTGTCGATGATCTGCGGAGCGACTTCCGGCGGGACCGAGAGACAACCCCAGCTGCGAGCGATCGTGCCCCACTTGGCGGCGAAGGAGCGGCTGACATCGGCCTGGCCGTGCATCACGATGGCGCGCTCGCGGGCCTTGTCGTTGATGCCGCGCTCGAGCCCCGAGAGCCGGAGGGAGTAGCCGAATTGGCCGTGGTAAGTGTTCTCGGTGCGATACAGGCCGAGACTCGACTGATGCGAACCGACGCGATTGGAGAACGATACGGCCATGTTCTCGCCGGTCTTCTCGCCATGCGCGACCAGCTCGTGGTGCAGCACCTTCTTCTGCTCGAGATCGATCACCCACAGACGCGGCTGGCTCGACGGCAGGCTGTAGTCGACGACGGTCAGCACCGGGCGGTCGAACTGACCGCGCTGTTCACCGCAGCGATAGGCCTGCACCGCCAGCTTGAGCACCTCGCGTCGCGGCCAAGACGTATCGACGATCGGCGCGACTTTCGGCAGCGGCACGACGGGCTTGGGCGGCGGGGCGCTCGAGCACGACGCGATCAGTCCGAGGATGCCGATCAGGAGCCAGGCTCCTGCGGCGCGCTGCCGAAGGACAGTAATGTCTCGCCTCCCATTGGATGAGCCTGCGACTCACCCGTCGAATGGCGCGTACTCTACTCACCCCGCTAAAGGTTTTCACGCCAAAAATGGTGGCAGTTTGAAGGTTCTGCCGAGTAGCTTTGCTGATACAGCAGGCCGCGCGCTCGAGCCTCAGATGTAAGCGGGCTGGTCCAAAGCTCATGCTCCGGCCTCCCGGGCTAGCAATGGCGGGGGGCGGGGAGCAGGCTGGATACGTTTGGAGGTAACCATGCGACTCCGCCTCTTGATCCTGACAACCATGCTGGCGCTACCGGCAGAGATCTTGGCACAGTCGTCGAGCATTCCCGGCCCACCGGCCGCACCGCCGATGGCGCCGCCACCACGCGGTTCGATCACCGGCCCGCCGCCGCTAGGTGCCGTCGGCCCCGCCCCGGTGGGACCGGCGGGAGTGCCCGCCGCTCCGCCGGTCGGCGGGATGGGGCGCGCCGTACCGCCGCAGCCGCGCGGCGCGCTGCGCCTGCAGACCCCGATGCGCCAGCGCGCCCTCGACCCGGGTGCCCCGCCGATCAATTGCGCGGTGCGGTGACCCGCGGCGTGGTGATACGCGGCAGGGTAATACAGGGGTGCGCGCGCAGCGGGCCCCCACGTCATCCGCGATCAGAAGCAGCGTGCCCCCCAAGTCATCCGCGATCGCGAGCCGCACGCCCCGATCGTCAGCCGCGCCGCTCACTCGTACCGCAGCGCCGTGATCGGATCGAGCCGCGAGGCCTTGCGCGCCGGATAGAAGCCAAAGAACACCCCGACCGCGCCGGAGAAGACGAACGCCCCGGCTACTGCGCCGGGCGACAGCAACGTCGGCCAGCCGCTCAAGCGCGAAATCACGATCGACGCGACGATGCCGAGCACCACCCCGGCGAGCCCGCCGAGGAAGCTGAGGGTCACCGACTCGACCAGAAACTGCAGCAAGATGTGGCGGCTCTTGGCGCCGACGGCCATGCGGATACCGATCTCGCGGGTGCGCTCGGTCACCGACACCAGCAAGATGTTCATGATGCCGATCCCGCCGACCAGCAGAGAGATCGCAGCGACGCCGAGCAGCAGGTTGGTCATCACCTGGCTGGCGGTCTGCGAGGCGCGCGCCATCTCGTCGAGACTGCGCACGGTGAAGTCCGCCTCCTCGCCCTTCTGAATGCGATGCCGCCGCATCACCACCTGGCGAATCTGCTCGGATGCCTCCTCGAGAGCATTCGACGACACCGCCGTCGCCTGGATCATGTCGACCATGCCCAAGGTCTCGGTGCCGATGACCCGACGCTCGGCGGTGGAGAACGGGATGACGATGACATCGTCGCGATCCTGCCCCCAAGTGGTCTGACCCTTCTCTTCGAGCACGCCGACGACACGCAGCGGCACGTTTTTTACTCGGATCACCGCTCCGACCGGGTCGTGGCCGACACCGAACAGCTGCTCGACGACGGTCTGTCCGAGCACCGCGACACGCGCGGCGGTATCTTCGTCACGCTCGCTGAACGCTTCGCCCGAGGAGAAACCCCACTCGGTGACGCGGAAGAATGCCGGCAAGGTACCCTGCACCGCCGTCGCCCAATTCTGGTTGCCGTACTGCACCTGCATCACCTGGCGTCGGTAGGGTGCCACCTCG
>DASPMH010000505.1:0-5482 GCA_035627175.1 Terriglobales bacterium
GGCGTTAGGCGCGGTCTTGCAGCGCGAATTCGACAGCGCCTCCGGTATCGTTGCACTCGCCGCCGGCGAGTTCGGCCCCGCGCCCGCCGGCACTTTCGAGCTCGGTCGCATCCGTGTGCGGGCGTTGCGTGCCGGGAATACGACCGTGTCGCTGGCGACCGAGCCGGGTCGGCAGAGCGATGTCACCTTCGGCGGCGCATCGGTGTTGACCGATCTTTCTCCACTGTCGCTGGCGATCGCGACGAGCGGGGTTGAGTTGGCGGTGGTGGCGCCTCAGTCCGTGGTGCGGGTGGGCGACGAAATCAACGTGACGATTGAGGCGCGGACGGGAGTCAAGCAGGTCGACGGCGTCGCGGCGTATCTCGATTTCGACCCAACCATCTTCGAAGTGGTCTCGGTTTCCGCCGGCACAAATCTACCGGCGGTAATTTACCGGTCATTCGACAATCGCAAGGGATCCGTCGATTTGGCGGTCGGCACGCTTGGGGCATTTCCCTCCGGCAACATCAGTGTCGGTGTCGTCCGGCTGCGGGCAATTGGTGGCCCGACGGAGACGACCGTCACCTTCGCCTCTCTCACATCAAGACAAAGTGACGTAACGTTCGCCGGCCAGTCGCTGCTGGCAATAGCACACGACGTGACCTTCCAGGTCGCCACAGGAGACGTGGTGCTCGCCGTGGTAGCGCCGCCAACGGTTGACGGCGGTCGCAGTTTCGCACTGCAGCTCGAGGTGCGTGCCGGCAATCAGCCGGTCGACGGAGCGGCCGCGTACCTCGATTTCGATCCTGCGACGTTTCGTGTGTTGCGAATCGTTCCGGGAACGGCTCTGTCGACCGAGATCGAAGCGAGCTTCGACAACAGCGCCGGTCGTGTGAATTTCATCGCCGGCGATCTCGACAACATCCCGAGCGGGACCTTCACGCTGGCGACCCTCGAGCTGCTGCCGCTGCGGGCGATCACCGCTAGCGATCTCCGCTTCAGCGTCAACCTGCCACGGCGCAGTGATGCTAGCTATTCGGGCACATCGGTACTTCTCACGCGGTCCGGCGCGCGAATAGCGGTGCAGGGCCCTGTCTGCTTTCTCGACCTGGATGCCACGGGCGGTGCACCGACGGCTGAGACGGACGGGTACTGGCTCTATCGAAATCTCGTCGGTCTTCGGGCTGTACCATCCGCGACGCGCGCGTCGAACCCGACTCTGATTGCCGACGCGTCGATTGCGGCTGTGATCGATGCGATCCGGCCAGCGCTGGATTTCGATGGTGACGGTCAGCCGCGCGCGGCGACGGACGCTGTGTATCTGCACCGTCTCCTCGATGGACAGACCCCGGTCGTGCCCGATCTGTTCCGAACTGCTGGGGCGCCGGCGAGTGAGACCGTCAGCGATGCAATTCGAAATCTCTGTTGCCTGCCGGAGCTTGGCTGCGTCCAGGAGTCAGCCGCTGCAACATGTATCGGAGATTGTGGTGGCAACGATCGAGTCTCGGTCGAGGAGCTGATCAGCGGCGTTTCCATTGCCCTCGGCACGACTTCGATCGAGCAATGCTCCACTCTCGACGCCAACCTCGACGCTGTCGTGACCGTCGACGAGCTGCTGTTAGCGGCGGATCAAGCACTTCACGGCTGCCCTGAGTCGGGCGTCCATTTCAGCGCCGCGACGGGGGCTGCGACGCGATGAGGCGCTGCACGGCCATCGCGTCCTGGCTGCTGGCCAGCTTGCTGCTCACGGCGCCGGGGTGGGGGCTGGATGCGGTAACGGTCAGCTCCGTCACCGCGGCGCCCGGTGACTCCGGAGCTCAGGTGGAGATCCGAGCGTCGCTCGAAAACCCCCGGACTTTGCTAGCGTTCGATGTCGAGTTCGATGGCGAGCTGTGCGCGGCGCTAACCGATCAGTCGCTGCAGGCCGGCGCGGTGGCGCAGGTCATGGTCGAGCCCGACGGCATCGGTTGCCCTGACCAGGGGCGGTTGCGGGTCGTGTTGGGGACGCTGAACGGAGACATCGCTATCCCCGCGGGAGAGGGTGTCGTTGCGGTCTGGAGCTTCGACGTCGGATCCGCGGCGGAGATCGGGGCCCATCCGTTGACGGTTACGGTTCGCGAGTCATGGAACGGCCCGATCAGCGTAGCTGCAAGCGCGCAGGGCGGACTTCTCCATATCGTGGAGCGCGCAATCACGACGACGCCAGCCGATGCCGCGACTCGGACGCAGACGCCAACCGCGACGAACTCGCCCACGGGTACGGCAACCGCGGCTGCGAGTGCCATCGCGACGGCAACGCTTATCAACACGCCGACTCAGACTCATACGGCGATCGAAACCGCGACAGCGACTGCCAGCTTGGCAGCGTCACCGAGCCTGACCCCGTCGCCTACCGCTATCAGCAGCCCTTCGCGTACTCCAACTATTGTCGAAGTGACGCTGCATACTGCTGCCGGTTTGCCAGGTGGACGGGGTTGCATCGCAACGTCGCTTCGAAATCACGGCCATACGACGGCAGAGGCGGTGCTCTCGGTTTCCTTAGATCCGGCTCTGACGCTGTCGGCATGCGCGATAAACGCCAATATCGCCGCAGGAACGGGGGCGAACAAGCAGCTGACGATCGACTCGCCGCAGCCGGGTGTCCACCGAGTCCGGATTGCGGGATCGCCGGGTGCTCTTCCGGACGGTACATTGTTCAGTTGTCAGGTCACGATCAGTCCCGAGGCCGTTTTAGGTCCGTACGATCTCGATGCCGTGGTTGAGATGAAGAATGCCGAGGCCGTCAATCAGCCGACTGCTGCGACCGTGCATCCCTTGATCGTCTCCGCTTGTAGCGGCGACTGTGACGGTAGCGGGGTCGTCAGCATCGGTGAAGTCGTGCGCGCGCTGAACTTGTTCGGTGGCATGCCTCTGTGCAATCCAGGGGCGCCGCTGCAAAGCTGCCCGAGCGCCGACCGCGATCACAGCGAATTCGTATCTATCGGTGAGGTTGTTCAAACGCTCAATCGCTTCAGCGCAGGGTGTCCGGCGATACATTGACCTGTCCAGTTTGTCGATGCGTTCGCGCACCGTTCGATGGAAACCACGACGCCCAGGTGAGCGGCGATGAGATCGCGCACGCGGCGCTGCGGTGGCGGGGCGGGTCGCTGCAGGACAGTCACCGCGTGAAATCGCGCTGCAGTTGTCGATCAGCGTCAATACCGTGCGGGTTGATGTGGGAACGGGAGGATGAACCGCCAAAAGCGCGCACGCCGGGCGATCGTGCAGGAGCTCGAGTAGGCTGCGCTTGCGGCCGGCTCGAGTCGTCCGAGCCTCGGCGACCAGGCGAGGTGCACAGTTTCCTAGGAGCTTGCGGCGAAGCAGTGGCGACCGCGCTCGCCGGCGGCGGGTTGGTGGCCGATCCGCGGAGCTGTGATGCGGATTTGGGCACCTGCACTACGAGTTTGGAAATCTGCAATACGAGCTCGCGACTGCCGAAGAGTGGCCAGACGACGTCCTACGGCCCCGGCTCGGACGGTGCGGTGCAGGCGGGCAGGGCACTGTCCTACACGGACAACGGGGACGGCACGATTACGGACAACGTCACTGGATTGATGTGGGAGAAGAAGGATGACTCCGGCGGGATTCACGACAAAGACAACGACTACACGTGGTCGGGAGCGTCTTACGGCGCTGGCACCTATCTCCCGGACGGAACGATGTTCAGCACATGCGACGCTGAACGATGGCAGCGGCTTCGCGGGGTACACCGACTGGCGCGGCCCGCGGGCGATTGCATCTCCTCGGGCGGGCATCTAGATTTGCCCGCTTGCGAGGGGGCGTTTGGCGAGACAACATCCATCTGTCTTGTGGTTGATCGCGGGCGCGACGGCGGTGCTTATTGTTTGGCCATTCGATGCCCGCGCCAGCTGCAATCAGATTCCCGGGACCGTCGAGGTCTTTCGCGGCGCCGTCGGTAGCACCAACCGGCCCTTTGCCGGACCGGGGGACTTTGTCGAGCTGCGACCGAGTGGCTGCGGCTTTGGCGCACCGTTCGATGCCGCGGCCGAAGAATACGTCGTCTCGGTGGTGTTCACTCCCCCCGCCGGGCGGGCGAGCTTGGTCGCTCTGGCTGCGGATTGCGCCGCCGTCGCGGCGGAGCTGGGGCGATGCGGCGGGCGCGACGATGTTGGTATCAGCTCCTGCATCTCCCACGCCGACTCGGCGGTCCACATCGTCGAACGCGACGGCGAGCGCCGCCTGCTCTTTCGCTTTCCCGACACCGACTCATTGTTTGCGGCCGCCGACGATGATCGCACCTTGGCCGGCCCGGCGGCGATCGCGGTCACTCGGCGTGACGCCGCACTGCCTTGCGAGCTCGCCTCCGAAGCTTGCGAGCCGGAGCACGATCGCCTCTTCTGCCTCGATCGCCTGTTTGCGCTCGACAACACCTGTGGCAGTGAGCCCCATTCGCAGTTCACCCACTTCACCGCGCTGCCGCCGCCCAACAACTTCCAGGCTCTCTGCGTCGATCCCTCGCCGCCCTGCACCGGGGCGGAGTCGGAGCTGCGCTTTACCGCGGACGCCGACGGCAACCTGCTCTTTCCCGTCGACTGGCGCGGGATCCTGCTCGGCGAGAAGGTGCCGATCGCTCGCTTGCTGCGCGGCTCGACCTCGATCGAGGCCTTTCCCCACAGCGACGCGCCGCTGCGCATCCCCGGCAAGAGCTTTCTGCGCTCCTTCTCTCCCACCGGCGGACCGCTGCCGCCGATCTTCGAACCGCAGCTCGATCCCAGCGCGCCGCACGAGCTGACGCTGTTCGGCTCCGCCGACGCACCGCAGACGGTGCTGTGGTTTGCTCGTCGCAGCAGCGCCGGCCGGCAGTGCTACGCCGGTGCTTACGACGGCCTGCCCTGCAATGAAGCGTCGGACTGTCCCGCCGGCGAGTGCGCCGCCGCACTGTGCCGCAACGATTCGGTGCGTACCTGCAACCGCGACAGCGATTGTCCCACCGGCGAATGCGGTGCGGCGTTGTTCGACTTTCGCTCGCGCACGATCGCCGACAACGGCTTGATCATGCTGAGCCGCGAAGGCACCGGCACCTGTCAAACCAGCGGTGCACCGTGCTCGCACCGCGACGACTGCGGTGTCGACGAGCCTTGTGTCACCTTTCGTTTACGCGCCGAGGATGCCGTTCCGCTCGACAGTCTGATCGAAAGCGCCGCGGTTTTCGTCTCGGTCGTGCCCGAGGCCATTGCTGCCCGAGATCTCAACGGCGACGGAGATCGCACCGACAACGTCACTCTGTTGAACGATCGCCGCACCGGGCTGCGTCAGCCCATCGGCGAAAGCTTCGCTCCAGGTCGCGCCACCACCCGTCTGCACCAGCCGCCGTTCGTCTATTCCGCGGTGGCGGCCGAAGACGACATCGTCGCGTTACTCGAAGCCGAGCCGCTGCAAGGAAACCGCGACGCCAATGACGACGGCGATCGCTTCGATTCGATCTTGCGCGTCTTCCGCTCGA
>DASPMH010000506.1:0-3983 GCA_035627175.1 Terriglobales bacterium
CTCTCGATGACGTCGAGCTGATCACCGCGATCTTGCCGACCGCGTATGTTCCCGCCGGCCGGCGCATCCGCGCTTTGATCCGCCGCCACCGGCCCGATGCGATTCTCTGTCTCGGCGTCGCCCGCAGCCGTGAGGTCCTCCAGCTCGAGCGGGTCGCGCTCAACCTCGACGACACCGATACCCCGGATAATCTCGCCAGCGTGCGTCGCGATCGCCGCATCGTCGGCGATGGCCCGGTCGCCTACTGGTCGTCGCTGCCGCTGCAGTCGATGCTCCGCTTGCTGCGGCGCCATGGCTTCGCCGCGACGATCTCGAACCACGCCGGCACGTTCCTCTGCAATCACGTCTTCTATCTCGCCTGCCACGCCATCGCCGCATCGGCGGCAGCGACGCCGTGCGGCTTCGTCCATCTGCCGCCGTTGCGTCCTCGGGCTCGTGACGGGCTGTCGCTGCCGCGCGCGATCGAGGCGATCGAGCTGTGCCTCACCCATCTCGCGCAAAGCCAACCTTGCGCCGAGGGCGCGGCAGTGGCAGCATCGCCGGCTCGGAGGATTCATGGAACTGGTCACGCTGCGCGATCGCATCACCACCTTGGAGGGCCGCCTCGAAGCCTTCGGGAGGCGTCTTTGACGTCCCCAGCCGCGAACGACGTATTGCCGAGCTCGACCGCACCGCCAGCGCGCCGGAGTTCTGGAACGACAACGAGAAAGCACAGCAGTCGCTGAAAGAGCGCGCCGAGCTTGCGGACCCGCTCGAGGCTTGGCGGCGCCATCAACAGACGCTCGCCGACGCCCGGATCTATTGCGAGCTCGCCGCCGAAGGCGATGACGACGCCGCCGTCGAAGCCGACAGCAGCCTGAAGCAGCTCGAGCACGAGCTCGATCAGCTCGAGCTGCAAGAGAAGCTCGGCGGCGAGCTCGATGCCGGCAACGCTATCCTGACCCTGCACCCCGGCGCCGGCGGCACCGAAGCGCAGGACTGGGCCGAGATGCTGCTGCGCATGTACCTGCGCTGGTGCGAGCGCAAGAATCTCAAGGCAACCATCGTCGACCTGCTCGAGGGTGACGGCGCCGGCATCAAGAGCGCCACCATCACCGTCGAAGGCCGCTACGCCTACGGCTACCTCCATCCGGAAGCGGGCGTGCATCGCCTGGTGCGCATCTCGCCGTTCGATTCCAACGCGCGCCGGCACACCTCGTTCGCCTCGGTGTTCATCTATCCGGAGGTCGACGACGACGTCGACATCGAGATCAACGAAGGCGATCTGCGCGTCGACACCTACCGCGCCGGCGGCGCCGGCGGGCAGCACGTCAACAAGACCGATTCCGCGGTCCGTTTGACCCACTTGCCATCCGGGATCGTCGTCGCCTGTCAGAACGAGCGCTCGCAACACAAGAACAAGGCGATGGCAATGAAGATCTTGCGCTCCCGCCTGTACGAGCGCGAGCTCGAGCGGCAACAGGAAGCGCGCGCCGAGATGGACAAGGCGAAGAAGGACATCGCCTGGGGCAGCCAGATCCGCTCCTACGTGCTCCACCCCTACCGGCTGGTGAAAGATCATCGCACCGGGCTCGAGGTCGGCAATGCCGATGCCGTGCTCGACGGCGCGATCGACGAGTTCATCGAAGCCTACTTGCAGCAGAAGGTAGCTGCCTGAGCGTGCGCGACACGGTCTTCGAGTTCCTGAGCGCGCGCCCGCAGGGGGCGACGCCGGAGGAAATCTTCGCCTTGGTCTTCGCTCCGTCCGTGGGTGGCGATGCGCCGCTGGCCTCCAGCTTCGTCGCCAGCTTGCTCGGCGAGGACCGCCGCTTCCGCTGGGACGAATCAACCAACACCTGGCAGCTAGCGCCCCGGCAGGCGGATCTCGCCCTCGCCGACACCACCTTCGTCGTGCTCGATCTCGAAACCACCGATCAAGGTGGCGGAGCTTCGGCGATCATCGAGGTCGGCGCATTGCGCATCCGCGGCGGCAAGGTGATCGCCGAGCTCGAGCAGTTGATCAATCCCGGGACTCGGCTCTCGCCCTTCGTCGTCCGACTGACCGGCATCGACGATGCGCTGCTCGCCCGCCAACCGCCGCTCGCCGCGGTCTGGCCGCGGATTGCCGAGTTTCTCGGCGACAGTGTCCTGGTAGCCCACAACGGCGCCTACGACTTCGCTTGTCTCAATGCCGCCTCGTTGGCTTGCGATGGCGAACCGCTGCGCAACGATCAACTGTGCACCTTCCGGCTGGCGCGCCAGGTCTTGCCCGACACGCCGAGGCGCGGCCTCGACTCTCTCGCCGCGCACTACGGCATCCCGACTCTCGATCGCCACCGCGCCCTCGGCGATGCCCGGATGACGGCGGAGATCCTGCTGCAGTTGATCGAGGATCTCGCCAAGCACGGGGTCAGCACCACGGCGCAGCTGCTCGAGATGCAGCACCGGGCGCAAGACGGCAAGCCGTTCCACTGCCCGCTGCCGAGCGAGAAGGTCGCCGCCCTGCCCGCGACCGCCGGGATCTACCGCTTCTACGACGAAACCGGGCAGCTGCTCTACATCGGCCGGGCGCGCAATCTGCGCGAGCGGGTCGGCAGCTATCTCAGCAACGCCGCCGGCCACAGCGACAAGACCCTCGAGCTGATCCGTCAGGTGTGCGACGTCCGCGCCGAGAGCCTCGGCAGCGAGCTCGAAGCAGCCCTCGATGAGGCGGCGGCGATCCGCCGCGAGCGGCCGCCGTACAATCGTCTCAGCAAGCACTTGCCCCGCATCGCCTTCGTACGGCTGACGCTCGAGGATCCCTTTCCGCGATTGTCGATCACGCCGCGGCTGCGACCGGGCCGGCAGGCACTGCACATTGGACCGTTTCAGAAGCGACGGGATGCCGAGCGGGCGGTCACCGCGCTGACGCGGCTGTACAAGCTGCGCACCTGCCCCGGCACCCTGCAGCCCGAACCGACGGTGATCCCCTGCATGCAGGCCGATCTGCAGGCGTGCACGGCACCGTGCGCGGAGTACATCGATGCGGCGGCGTATCGGACTCAGGTGAGCGACTGCCTCGCTGCAATCGACGGCCACGACGCCGAGTCGGACAACCGGTTGATGGCGCGGCTGCGCCAGGTCGCGCGTGAGCTCGGCGGCGAGCGCGGTGCCCGGCTGTACGCCGACACTCAGATCCTGCGCGGCGCGCTGGCGACCGGGCGCAGCTTGTCGTGGCTCACCCGGCAAGCGAGCTTCGTCGCCTTGGCCGCGGCGGATGCTGCCGGGACGGTGCTGGCGTACGCCGTCGATCAAGGCGAGCTGGTGGCGCGAGCGTCGCTGCAGGACGAGAGCGATGTCGAGCCGTTGCTGGCGCGCATCCGCGCCAGCCGCCAAGGCCTGGGCCGCGGCGACGGCGACATGGTCGACGGCCTGACGATCCTTGCCGCCTGGCTGCGTGATCGGCGCGCCGACGAGGGCTACGTCTTCCCGCTGCCGGCGCAGGACATCCCTGCCGAGCTAGCGGCGGAGATGGCAGTAGCCTGCGCCGCCCTGCTCCGCCGCTAGGGTGTGCCCCTTTCCCAAACGCCCCCTTTCCCAAAGGGCTGAGGCTTTCGCCGGCGAAAGCCTCAGCGCCGCAGGCGCGGCGGATTTCTGAGTCTCAGCCCCCCGCCGACTCGCAGCACACCTGCCGCCGTCTACCGACGGCAGCTACATCGGTGTGTCCCAGGTGCCGCCGTCTACCGACGGCAGCTACATCGGTGCGTCCCAGATGCCGCCGTCTACCGACGGCAGCTACATCGGTGTGTCCCAGATGCCGCCGTCTACCGACGGCGGCTACATCGGTGCGTCCCAGGTGCCGCCGTCACCGACGGCAGCTACATCGGTGCGTCCCAGATGCCGCCGTCACCGACGGCAGCTACATCGGTGCGTCCCAGATGCCGCCGTCTACCGACGGCAGCTACATCGGTGCGTCCCAGGTGCCGCCGTCTACCGACGGCAGCTACATCGGTGCGTCCCAGATG
>DASPMH010000507.1:0-5990 GCA_035627175.1 Terriglobales bacterium
GCAGCTACATGCCGGCACGCTCTGTAGCCGCCGTCGCTGGACGGCGGGTTGGTGCGGCCCAGCTGCCGCGCTCTACCGAGCGCAGCTACATGCCGGCACGCTCTGTAGCCGCCGTCGCTGGACGGCGGGTTGGTGCGGCCCAGCTGCCGCGCTCTACCGAGCGCAGCTACATGCCGGCACGCTCTGTAGCTGCCGTCGCTGGACGGCGGGTTGGTGCGGCCCAGCTGCCGCGCTCTACCGAGCGCAGCTACATGCCGGCACGCTCTGTAGCTGCCGTCGCGGGACGGCGGGTTGGTGCGCCCCCTGCTGCCGCGCTCTACCGAGCGCAGCTACATGCCGGCACGCTCTGTAGCTGCCGTCGCGGGACGGCGGTTTGGTGCGCCCCCTGCTGCCGCGCTCTACCGAGCGCAGCTACATGCCGGCACGCTCTGTAGCTGCCGTCGCGGGACGGCGGGTTGGTGCGGCCCAGCTGCCGCGCTCTACCGAGCGCAGCTACATGCGCTCGGATGTCGCCTTCTAATCAGGAGACTTGGATGTACGAACAAATTCTCTACCAGACTGACGGGCCGCTGCTGACGATCACGCTCAACCGCCCCGACAAGCTCAACGCCTTCACCGAGAAGATGCTCGGCGAGCTGATCGAGGCCTTCGATCGCGCCGATGCCGACGACACCGTGCGTGCCATCATCGTCACCGGTGCCGGTCGCGCCTTCTGCGCCGGCGCCGACCTCTCTGCCGGCGGAGCGACCTTCGACCGCACCGCGATACGCCGGCCGGAGACCATCGACGAGCATCGCGACGGCGGCGGCCAGCTGGTACTGCGCATCTTCGAATCGAAAAAGCCGGTGATCGCCGCGATCAACGGCCCCGCCGTCGGGGTCGGCATCACCATGACCCTGCCGATGGACATCCGCATCTGTGCCGACAGCGCTCGCATGGGCTTCGTCTTCACCAAACGAGGGATCGTCCCCGAAGCGTGCAGCAGCTGGTTCCTGCCGCGCCTGGTCGGCATCAGCCAGGCGGCAGAATGGGTCTATACCGGGCGAATCTTCCCCGCGGCCGAAGCGCTGGCAGCGCGTCTGGTCAGCCGCGTCGTCCCCGGCACCGAGCTGCTCGGAACCGCCCGCGCCATCGGTGACGAGATCGCCGGCGGCACCTCGCCGATGTCGGTTGCGCTAGCGCGACAGCTCCTCTGGAAAATGCTCGGTGCGACCGACCCGATGGAGGCTCATCAGCTCGACTCGCAAGCGATCTATTGGATGGGCCGCTCGGCGGATGCCCGCGAGGGGGTCTCGTCGTTCCTCGAGAAACGGCCGCCGCAGTTCTCCCTGCGGCCGAGCTCCGACATGCCGCCGTTCTTCCCCTGGCGGCAGCGCAAGTTCCGTCAATCGTGAGCAGCGTACGCCGACTGGCGGTTATCGCAGCGCTGCCGTGGGAGTGCCGCCCGCTGCTGCGCCGAATGAGCCACGTCGAAAGCGGAAGCCACGGCGGCGCACGTCTGTGGCGCGGCCGTGCCGGCCGCAGCGAGGTGTGGCTGATGCAGACCGGCATCGGCATCGATCGAGCCGAGCGCGCCACCGCCTGGCTGCTCGGTCAGAAGGATTTCGCCGGTTGCCTTTCGATCGGCTGTGCTGGAGCTCTCTCGCCAGACCTGACCTCGGGCGCTCTGATCGCCGCCGAGTCGGTGGTGGCGGCACACGGGCGGATCTCCAGCGATGCGGCGCTGACCGCCGCCGTGATCGCCGCTGGCGAGAAGGCCGGCTTGCACATTTCTAGCGGCGCCTTCCTGTGCAGCCCGACGCTGTTGGCGACCGCAACGCAAAAGTTCGGGGCACACCATCGGCACGGCGCCGTCGCCGTGGAGATGGAAGGCAGCGGCATCGCCGCCGCCGCCGCTCGCGCGACCGTGCCTTTCGCCGCCGTACGCGCGGTGCTCGACACGGCCGTCACCGAGCTGCCCGAGCCGGGCGCCTATCTAGATCCCGTCAGCGGAGCGATCCGCTGGCGCGTTTTGCTCGGCGAAGTCTCGCAGCGGCCGGCCACGGTCTTTCATCTCGCTCGGCTCGGCTTCGCCATGCGAGCTGCCGAGCGTTCGTTAAGTCGCTTCTGCGCCGCGTTCTTCGCTTGAGCCGCCTCAATTCCCTTCCTGTCCGGCAGCCGTCATTGCTATGAGGCCGCCATGCCGCCCGCTTCGCTGTGGCTCGCCGGCGCACCGCTGCTGGTGGTGGGACTGTATCTCGCGGTCTTTCCGCTCGCGCCGGATCTGTTCGCGCGCTGGCTGCAGGGCGAGCTCGGCATGATCGAGCTTGCCACCGCCTTGCTGTTCCTCACCGCCAGCATCTCGGCGATCCGCTTGGCGCGCCTCGAGGCGACCCTGCCGCGCTACTGCCGCGTGCTCTACGGACTGTTTGGCATGTTGGCGTTGTTCGTCGCCCTCGAAGAAATCAGCTACGGCCAACACCTCGCCGGATGGATCAGTCCCGAGTTCTTCCAGCGCCACAACCAGCAGAGCGAGACCAATCTGCACAATCTGCTCGGCAGCAAGCCCGGCAAGCGGCTGACCCGCATCGCGGACGTCGGTTCACTCCTCGGGTTGATCGCGCTGCCGCTCGGACTCGTGCTTCTGCATCGCTACACCGGCCGCTCCTTCGCCTGGGAGCGCTACCTGGTGCCGGGCCTCGCGCTGGCGCCACTGGCGCTCCTGGCCAGAGGTGTCGCCAATTTGAAGGCCACCGAGTGGGCCTCACCCGACCTGAACGAGCTGCGCGAGCTGCTGTGGGCGTGGGCCGCGTGGGGCTACGTCGCCGTGCTCCGGGCCCGCTTGGCCGGCACCGCATCGTTGCCAGGAGCGATTCCTGAGCGCGCCTTTACCACCGCCGAGGCGCGCGCTAGCGAGAGAGCATGAAAGTCAAAGCAGCGATTTGCTTCGAGCCGCAAAAGCCGCTGGTAATCGACGAAATCGACCTCGAAGGCCCGAAGGCGGGAGAGTGTCTGGTCCGCCTCGCGGCCACCGGGGTCTGTCACACCGACGCCTACACCATGAGCGGCCGCGATCCTTCGGCACTATTCCCTTGCGTCCTCGGTCACGAGGGCGCCGGCGTAGTCGAAGCGGTCGGGCCGGGGGTCAACAGCCTCGGCGTCGGCGACCACGTCATTCCGCTGTACATCCCCGAGTGCCGCAACTGTAAGTTCTGTCTCAGCGGCAAGACCAACCTCTGCAGCGCGATCCTCGCCACCCAAGGCCAGGGGTTGATGCCCGACGGCAGCAGCCGCTTGTCGTATCGCGGCAACCGTTTGCTGCACTACATGGGTACCTCGACCTTCGCGCAGTACACCGTCGTGCCCGAGATCGCGCTCGCCAAGGTTCGCAAGGATGCTCCGCTCGACAAGGTCTGTCTGCTCGGCTGCGGCGTCACCACCGGCATCGGCGCCGTGCTCAATACCGCCAAGGTTCATCCCGGCGCGTCGGTCGCGGTCTTCGGGCTCGGCGGGATCGGCCTGTCGGTGATTCAGGGAGCGCAGATGGCCGGCGCGGAAGAAATCATCGGCATCGATCTCAACCCGGCCAAGTTCGAGCTGGCGCGCCAACTCGGGGCGACCGAGTGCTTCGACCCGAGCGAAGGTAACATCGTCGAGCGCATCGTCGAGAAGACCGGCGGCGGCGTCGACTTCTCCTTCGAGTGCATCGGCAATGTCGAGGTGATGGGCCAGGCTCTGCAGTGCGTCCACAAGGGCTGGGGTCAGTCGATCATCATCGGTGTCGCCGGCGCCGGGGAAGAGATCCACAACCGCCCGTTCCTGCTGGTCACCGGCCGCAGCTGGCGTGGCACCGCCTTCGGCGGAACGCGCGGCCGCACCCAGCTACCCGGCTATGTCGACTGGTACATGAAAGGCAGGGTCAGGCTGGACGAGTACGTCACTCACACCATGCCATTGGCCCGCATCAACCAGGCTTTCGAGTTGATGCACCACGGCAAGAGCATCCGCAGCGTGGTGCTCTACGACTGAGCTTCGCTGCGCCCGTTGGCCTTCTTGCGGTGTTGCCAGATCAGGTAAACGAGACCGCCGAAGAGGCCGGTGATCAACACGGTGGCGCTCGATAAAATGCCGAGCGCCACCGCCGACGATTTGTGCACGCCAACCCGCGACAGGAAGTACCAGTAGCCCGCCTCGCGGATGCCGATGCCGTTGAAGCTGATCGGCACCATGCTGACCAGATTGACGATCGGCACGAAGAGGAAGACGTAGCCGAATGAGACGTCGAGCCCGAGCGCTTTCACCAGCGGCACCTGACTGCCGATGTTGAGCAGGTGAAAGGCGAGCGAAGCGAGATTGGCGCGCAACAACAGGCGCCAGTCGCGGCGGTAGGGCAGCAGATCGACGGTGACGAAACGCTGCAACCGTTCGCTGTGGGGGAACAGCGTCACCGCCAGTTGCGGCAGCCAGAACCAGGCGAGGATCGTCAACGGCGCGACCGTCAAGGCGCCGTAGCGGATGAACCACGGCAGCGGCAGCTGCGGCTGCAGCACCAGCGCAATCGTGGCGATCCACACCAGCGTGATCAAACCGATGCCGCGCTCGGCGAGGACGCTGACCAGCGCCAGCGAACGGCGCTGCTCGGTGCCGGCGAGGAAGAGCGTGCGCGCGATGTCGCCGGCAACCGTGCTCGGTCCGAACAAATTGAAGAACAGCCCGGTGAAGTACGCGCCGAAAAATGCCCCGTAGCTGCCTTGCAGGCCGAGCGGCTTGGCGAGCATGCGCCAGCGGGTGACACACACCACCTGGCTCGCCAACAAGGTCAACAAGCCGAGCCCCGCCCACCACGGGTCGGCCCGGCGCAGGATGCGGCGCAGCTCGGCGAAGTTGACCTCGTTGACCAACAACGCCACCACCCCGAGACTGAGCGCGATCTTGAGCCAGGGCGACGACCAGATCGAGCGCGGCTTGTCGGCGATCGGATCGACGGTCACCATGCCGCCGCCTCTCCGCCTTTGCGCGCGTCGGACGCCCCTTCGAGCTTGCCCCCGCGCCGCTGCGCCAGCTGTACTGCGCCGGCGAACGACATCTCCCGTACCTGATGCCCGCGGCGCGAGAGCTCGGCTCGCGAGCGGGCTGCCACTTGCGGCTCGACGCCTAGCACCGGTGGCAGCCATTGGTGGTGCAGCCGCGGCGCGGAGATGGCTTGCGCCGCATCCAGGGCGAAGACCCGAGTGTTGAGCAGCGACTGCAGCGTCGCGCTCAGAATCAGCGGCCCTCCCGAGCCTCCCGCCGCGAGCACCGCTTTGCCGTCGCGCACCACCACCGTCGGGCTCATACTGCTCAACGGCCGCCGCCCCGGGGCGATCGCATTGGCTTCACCGCCGACCAGGCCGTAGATGTTGGGCACTCCGGGCTGCGCCGAGAAGTCGTCCATCTGATTGTTGAGAAAGACACCGGTGTCGCCGGCCATCACCAGCGCGCCGAAGGCAGTATTGATCGTCGTGGTGCAGGCGACGGCATTCCCCTCGCGATCGAGAACCGACACATGGGAGGTGCCGTGATCGTCGCCGAGGTCGGCTGTGGCTACCGCACCGCTACCATAATCCTGATTGGCGAGAACTCGGTCCGGCTGGATACGAGCCCGCAACGCCGCGAGGTTCGCCGGCGCGATCAGCTGCGGCACAGGCAGCGAGCCGAACAGTGGGTCGCCGTAGAGACGGGCGCGATCGGCAAAGCCGTGCTTCATCGCTTCCGCCAGCAGATGGCGATAGCCGGCAGAGGTTCGGCCGAGCGCCGGCAGATCGTCGCCTTCGATCATGCCGAGCACCTGCAGCAGAACTCCCGCCGAGCTCGGCGGCGGCATTGCCACCACGGTATCGCCATGGAACGCCATCTGTACCGGCTCGCGCCACACCGGACGGTACGAGGCGAGATCGGCTTCGCTGATGACGCCGCCGGCGTCCGTCACCGCAGCGACGATCTGCCGGGCGATGCCGCCCCGATAGAAAGCC
>DASPMH010000508.1:0-3337 GCA_035627175.1 Terriglobales bacterium
GTACTTGCTCGACAGCACCAGCCCGGAAGCGCTCGGGCAATGCACCGCCCAGCTCTGCGGCAATGGCGGCAAAGCGCCGAGCAATCTCGCCGGCACCTCGCTGTTGTTCGGCGACATTTTCGCCAAGGGCGACGCCTTCGATTCGGCGATGGGATGGTACAACATCGGCAGCGCTTCGGCGCCGCCCGGCTATCCGTTCGCCGACCTCTTCGCCGACCGCACCGCCAATGCCGCGCAGCGCATCGCGCTCTATCGCGACGCCGATCCCAGCAACGACCCACCGCTGGTCGGGCTCGGCGCGCAAGCCTGCATCATCTGCCACGCCCGCTAACGTGTAGCTGCGTTCGGTAGAACGCGGCGGACGACTGGGATGTCTCAGCCAAACCGGACGGCCGCCGCAACACGAGCGTTGAGGCGGCGTGACTCGTTGCTGGGCGGGCGTTCTGGTACTGCGGACGGGTGCAAGTTGCTCAGCTCACCGCAGCGCAGCCGCGGACTTCGGTCGAAACGCTCGCCTACCTCGGGCTGCTCGGCACCACCCTGTGTTGGGCCTCGGCCTTCATTGCCGGCAAGGTGGTACTGCGCGAGACCACGCCGCTGACCGCGGCGTCGCTGCGCTATGCCATCGCCGCGCTCGCTCTGCTCCCTTTCGCCTGGCGTTCACGACCGCCGTTGGCGGCGGTGCGCCGCGTCTGGCCGGCGTTCCTGGTGATGGCGCTGGGCAGCGGCGTGCTCTACCCATGGCTGTTCTTCGAGGCGCTGGCACGCACCGAGGCCGCCAACTGCTCGCTGCTGATCGCCCTCAATCCGCTGTTCACGGTGCTGCTGTCGCCGCTGATCGGCGAGAAGCGCCACCGCCGTTGGGGCGGCATCCTGCTCGCAATGTTTGGCGCGGCGCTGGTGATCACCCGCGGTGAAACCGCCAACATCGTGCGCTTCGCCCAACTCTCTTTTGCCACCGGCGATCTGCTCGCGCTCGGAGCCGCGGCGGTGTGGGCCGGGGTCAACCTCGCCTCTCGCCCGGTGGCAACCGCCTTGCCGTCGTCCTTCATCAATTTCCTGGTGTTCGCCTTCGGCGCGGCATGCCTGATGGGGCTGACTGCGGACGAGCAGCCGCTGGCGCAGCTGACCAAGCTTTCGGGCGCCGGCCTCAGCGCGCTGATGGTGATGGCCGTGCTCGCCTCAGTGCTTTCGGGTCAGCTGTTTCTGTTCGGCGTCCGCACCGTCGGCGTCAATCGCACGGTGGTGTTCATCTACCTGGTGCCGGTGCTGACCGCATTGTTGTCGTTGCCGATCTTGGGCGAGGCGATCGGTGCCGCCCAGGTCGCCGGGGGCGCAGCGGTGCTCGCCGGCGTCTGGTGGACGACGCGACGGTAGCTACGCGCAAAAAATGCGCGCGGGGGAGGGGACCGGAAGGGTTGGCCGGCGCGTTCTGCCGAACGCAGCTACGCCAGGGCGTGATCCGGGATCGGGGGTGTCGTCACTTGCGCTGCCAGCGGCAGGCGGACGACGAACTCGCTGCCGCGGCCGGGGCCGTCGCTGTGTGCGGTGATGCTGCCGCCGTGCATCTCGACCAGCCGTTGCACGATGGTCAGGCCGATGCCGAGGCCGCTTTGGCTGCGTTCGATCGAGTCGTCGGCCTGAGTGAACAGCTCGAAGATGCGCGGCAGCATCTCTGCCGCGATGCCGATGCCGTTGTCGCATACCCGCACCACGGCTTCCGCCCCTTCGCCGGCGACCGTCAGTCGGATGGTTCCCCCGGCGGGGGTGTACTTGGTGGCGTTGTTGAGCAGATTGGCGAGAACCTGCGCCAGCCGTACGAGATCGCCATCGACCCACAGCGAACGCGGCGGCAGCGTCACGATCAGCTCGCTGCCGTACTTGTCGAGCAGTGGCCGATTGCTCTCGATAGCGCTGCGCACCGCCGCGGCGATGTCGATGCACTCCCGGCGCAGCTCGATCTTGCCGCGGCTGATACGACTGACGTCGAGTAGGTCGTCGACCAGGCGCACCATCTGGGTCACCTGGCGATCCATCATTGCGACAACCTGCTGCATCGTTTGCGGATCGCTGCCGGCACGCTTGAGCACCTCGACCCCGTTGCGGATCGGCGCGAGCGGATTGCGCAGCTCGTGGGCGAGCGTGGCGAGAAACTCGTTCTTGCGTTGGTCCTCGGCACGCAGGTCCGCGACCAGCCGCGCGTTCTCCGCGGCGGCATCACGCAGGGCGCGCAGCAGCATGCAGTTGCGCACCTGCGAAGCGGCCTGCGCCGCGCCTACGCCGAGGAGCGTGCTTTGGAATTGCGTTCGCGACTCGGGATCCCGGTAGCCCGCGGCAATGATTCCCAGCTCTGCCTCGTAGCCCAGGGAGCGGACCGCGAAGTGCATCATCCCGGGCCCGCAGGCGAGCGCTGCGAGTTCTTCCGCATCGTGAGCCGCGGCCCAGGCGAAGAGAGGGCGCGCCAGCTCTGCCGCGAGCTTCTCGTCGGTGTGGTACCGGTCGGTCTGCGCGACGGTGATTTCACGGCCGGTGTCGGGATCGCGCAACGCGACGAATACGAGATCGGGTGAGACCGTCGTGAAGAGGGCTGCCGCCAGGCTTTCCGCGACGCGCGGCATCTCCGCGCCCAGCCAGATGGCGGGCAGCGTCGACAGCGCCACGACATCGCGCAGGCAACGGTTCGCCGTTGCGGCGTCGTCGCCAGGGACCTGCACCACTCGCGCCTAATGCCGCGCCTTGCGCTCGCGGAGTTCCGCGAGGAAGGCATCGGGCTCCACGAAGAGCGGGTTGTCCTGCAGCACGCCACCCACGATCACCATGGGATGCGTGCGCAGGATGTCCATCACCACGCTCGCGCTGTGGCGGTTCAGGTCGTATACGCAGACGACCGGATCGGGATACCTGGGCAGGAGGTAGTTGAGCTTGGTCTCGTACTCGACGATGTCCGTCACGCCCGGGACGGTTTCCAACGCCCACTCCATGTTCCCCATGAGCCGCGTGAGGCCGAACTTCGGGCGGGCCTCCTGCAGCACTTCCTCGAGGATGCGAATCATGCGATCACCGTCGAAGTAGCCGTCGCGAAGGTAGGCGTCTTCCCATTGGCGCACCTCGAGCTGCCCGCTCGCCTCGGCCTTCTCGACGTCGATGCCGTGGGCGCGGCAGGAGCAGAGGTGCTGCTCGCGATTCCTGCCGTCGACGATGTGGAACATCTTCTCGCCGCGATCGTAAGCCTCCTTGAAGAAGGGCATGAGCACGCGATCCTGCTCCTCGCGCGAGTGGAAGAACGCGCAAATGTGCCGCGTGTTCCTGAGCGTGCGTCCGGCAAGGCGGATCGGTG
>DASPMH010000509.1:0-3305 GCA_035627175.1 Terriglobales bacterium
ATGGACCGTGGCGATCGGCACGAGCTTGGGGTGCTGGGCGGCCAGTGCGATGATGACGTCGTTGCCTGTCTGAATCTGCGCGGGGCGACCCGCGAGCGCCTGGTTCATGCCGCCGAACCACATCGCGCCGAGGCCGGCGACTTCGAGCCCGTGCTGGGCCAGCTGCTGCTCGTAAGCCTGCAGTGACGCCTCGCCGTGCCACAAATGAACATGCGAATCGAAGAGCGGGGATTGAGCGGTTGCCGCCTGCGCGATCAGCGCGAGCACGGCTGCGACCAGGTGTTTCCGCGGTGCGCTCAGGCAGCGACTACCGCGGAGAACGAAGGATGATCGGGGGTGTGGTGGCATCGGGGTGTGAAGAAGACGAAACCACACCGGTGCGGCCCGAATGCAAGCGGAAGGGCGGCCCCACCCAGACGGTGCGCAGCAGGCGCCGCTTACTTCGCGGTGCAATTGAACATCCACTCGATCCCGAAGCGATCGATGAGGCTGCCCCAGTAGCCGCCCCAACCCATTTCGGCCGGCGCGCACTCCACCTTGCCGCCTTCCTTCAACGCGGCGAACAGACGATCGGTCTCGGTGCGGGTGTCGGGCTCGAGATTGATCGTGACATTGTTCCCCTGGATCAGCTTGCCCATCGATTCGGGCGCGTCGTTGCCCATGATTACGAGCCCGCCGAGGATCGGCACCGAGATGTTCATGACGAGCCTGGCCTCTTCGGGCGGCAACGGCGGTTGTCCGGGCTGCAGCGGCAGATCGCCGAAGCGCAGGATGGGGCCGACGAACTCGGTCTTGAAGACGGAGCGATAGAAGAGAAACGCCTCCTCGGCATTGCCGGCGAAGTGGAGATAAAGAGAGGTGCGAGCCATGACAGAGCGGACGAGGTGAGTGGGTGGAGGAGTTGAGCTGCCTCCTACTCGACGAACCACCGCGCCGCATCCGGACTTCGGTTGACAAGATTCTTCACGTTAAGCTGCCGACGACCGGCTTATGAACGCTCGGCCTGCCGGGCCGCCTCCGAGGACGGCTAGAGCGTAATTAAAACTGTGGCCAGCGTGGTGAACCACAGAGGCACAGAGGACCCGGAAAAATCCGATGGCTTTCCTCTGTGCTCTCCGTGTCTCCGTGGTTCAAATCGGTTTTTCCGAACCGCACCATGGCTACAGAAATTTCTAAAGTGCTGTAGCGCCCATCCACCCGACTCGGGCGGGAAATGCGCGGCTGGCTGGATCACAGGTCGATCAGCACATCGACCGGGGGCGTTGTCCAAGCGGCAGCTCGCCGGCCGTTGAATGCTAAGCAACCCGCCCTAACTCGGCGGGATCACGAAGGCCTTCAGCTCGGCGAGCCGGCCGTTTTCGAAGCGCCAGACGTCGCAGTAGGAGAACTCGGCGGCCTGGCCGCTTTCGTCCTTGAGTGTGATCTCTCCGAGCGCGGCGAGGAACTCACCCTCGGCGATCAGCTGATGCACTTTGAACTTCGGCGGTTCCCGGTAGGTCTCCGCCATCCAGCGACGCACGGCCTCTTTTCCTCGGAGCGTCCGGTCGCCTAGAAAATTCCAGACGGTGTCCTCGGTGCAATGAATCAGGAAGCCTTCGAAATCACCGCGAGCGATCGCGGCGTTGGCCTCCACCAGGATTTCCTTGTGCGTCTTCGCCATTCGGAAGCCTACGTCACGGTGAGGCGCCGGCAAGTCCGACGGCGCGCGCCCACCGATCTTCGATCGTCCGAAGTCTGGCGGAAGCCACGAAGCGGCGTGCTGAATTTGCATGACGGACGCAGCCGGATCCGCACGATTCAGCGCGATGGCTGAACGCCCCTTCCAGCTTACGTTGTCGCAGGCGGTCAGGATTGCGGCGGAGTTTGCGTTCCTGTCGGGCTTGGTCGGGTTTGTCGTAGCAAAACTTTCCGGATTGCTGCAGCGCTTCGCCGAAAGTCCCAGCGGGCCGGGCACGTGGGAGTTCTGCGCGGGTTCAATGCTCGGAACGGCTTGGGCGATTGCGCGGGCCCTGCGCCGACATGGTCTTGTCTGGTCCGACATCGCTGTGTGGCGCGTGCGGCCCGCCGGGCTCGTGGCGCCGTTCTGCCTGCTCGTTGTGGCAGCCGGGATGCTTTTGACGGGGTTCGATAATCTAGTCGAAGCCGTCGCGCCGACAGCGACGTGGATTCGTGAAATCTTCGAGGGGCTCACCGATCCGGAGAGCCAGCCGCTGGCCGGGTTCGTTGCGCTCACCGTCGTCGCCCCGCTAACCGAGGAGATCATCTGCCGGGGATTGATCCTGCGGGGTTTGCTGGCCCGCCACTCGCCGCTCCGCGCGGTCCTGTGGTCGGCGGCGATCTTCGCGATCATGCACCTGAACCCTTGGCAGCTGGTATCGGCGTTTGTCGCCGGTCTGATCCTTGGCTGGGCGTATGTGCGCACGCGATCGCTGGGGCTCTGCTTCCTCGGACACGCACTGCACAACGCGCTGTGGTTTTTCGCGGCGTTCCTTCCCTTCGAGCTCGCCGGCGTCAACAGCAAGCCTGCGCCGGGCGAGGCGCATTTCGTTCCGTGGTGGTTTGTGGCGATCGGAGCGGTCTTGTTCGCGGTGGGTGCCGTGTGGTTCGGGCGTTCTGCTCCAAGCGCGCAGACAATTCCTTTCGTTCGGCCGGACGACTTGTTGTCGTCATCGGAGTCGCGGACGACGGCGGGTGCCGGGGCCGCTACCGTGGAGCCGCGCGTCGAGCGTTGATGGCTGCCGTCGCGCGACTCAGAGCCGTGCCCATGTCGTCTATTCCTCGTCGATCTCCGGGGGTTTGATCGGCATCAGCAGCCGGTCGAGCTCGGCTTGGGTGGGATTTCGAATCGAGAGCACGGTGAGCCGCGATTCGCCGGCGGGGAGTCGCACCTGCGTTTGTTCGCCGGCCGCGAGACCGAGGACGGCGGTGGCGAGCGGCGAGTTGTGCGGCAGGCATTCGAGGCCGGAATCCGGGTCGCTCGCGGTCTCGCCGTAGGTCGTGACGAGAAACGTGAAGCGGTGCTTTCGCTTCGTCGCGAGGTCCTCCTTCTCGATCCGAGTCACGTGGCCGAGCTGGAGCGTGTCGGTCGGTTTGGTGAGCCAGGTGGCGGGATCGACTTCGATGAAGGTGTTGCGCGCGACGAAGCGGTCGAGCGCGGTCATCTTGCGGTCGACGGCGCGAATGGCGTCCTTGGCCGCCTTGAAGCCGAAGTTCTCGCGCAGGTCGCCCTGGCTGTGCGCCTCGACCTTGTCGGCGACGAGCGCGACGCGTTTCACCTTCAACGCTTCGAATTCCTCGGCGAGCAC
>DASPMH010000510.1:0-5342 GCA_035627175.1 Terriglobales bacterium
TACCGTCGCGGAAAAGCGATTGCGCCCGTCGGGTAAGGCTTCGAGCTGGAGATCGGCGATGCCGGTGCCGCCTTGGGCTTGAGCCTGGCGGGTCAGCTCGGCGCGAACTTCACCGAGCGAGAGCGAGTCCGGGGCGATGTAGCGGACCGTACCTATGTTCTTCCGCGGCTCGGCTTCGGCGCGGGCTGCGGCGGTGGCAAGCGGCGCCGGCTCGCCGAGCTGAGTCGAGCGTTCGCCGCGCGGCGGCAGCTCGACGCTGACCCAGTCGCTGCTTTCACCCGCAGCATCGACGACGCGCATATGGACGCGCACGCTGGCATCGTAGTCGGTCAGGCGATCGCAGAGCACCCGGGCGCGGCCGCGAAAGCCGTCGCGATCGGAGCCGCGGACCTGCCAGCTGCCCGCGGTGGGACGGGTGGTGCTGTCGGCAAAGCTGGCGCGGTACTCGACGCGCTGCAGCGGCGTGCCGCCACTGCCGGCAGCGAGAGTCACCCACCACACCGGCTCCCACACCGGAATGGCGGTGAAACGATCGGGCCGGCGGGTCTGCTGCAGTGCCCCGAGCTCGAGCGACGGCGCGGCTGCGAGCGGGGATGCGAGCAGCATCACCAGGAGGGTTGCGCGAAGGATGGCTACCACCATGTGCGGCTCCTTTAGCAGGCCGCAGCGTCCGTCCAAAGGAGTTGCAGCGCGCGCTCTCCGAGCGCGGCGCCGCAGTCGTCCCGGTAGGCCAGGTGCGCTCGGAGAGCGCACGCTACAACCCTGCGGTTGGCCGGGTGCGCTTGGAGGAGGTCCTTAGGGCTGGAACTCCAGCGGGCCTACGTCGCAGACGGGGACGGTGTCCTCGTCGCCGTCGATCGGGCGGGGCTTGCCGGTGAGATCCTCCGGCGGGCAGATCGCGTTGTTGGCGCGGTCGACCAGGACCGAGTCGCCCCGTGGTTTACCGGCGACGAGGAAGGTGCCGCGGATCGCCGAGGGGCCGCGCAGTCTTACCTTGGCATTGATCAGGTCGGTGACCTGATTGAAATTACACGAATCGCGGTCCTCGACATTGTGGCCGCCCGACACCGGAGCGATGCCGCTGCAGTTGGGGTCATTGAAACGGCCGATGGTACCGCGGTGGACGAAGTTGTCGACGACGGCACTGTTCCACAGGCGCATCACGCCGTCGTTACGAATGCCGCCGGTAAACTGATTGGCCTGATTGCGAGCGATCAGGCAGTTGACGCAGTTGATCGTGCCGCCAGCATTGCAGATGCCGCCGGCGAAGCCGAGCCGGGCGCGGTTGCGGGCGACGTAGAGATTGGTCGCCTCGATCGTGCCGGTGTTGTAGATGCCGCCGCCGCAGCCGAGGCGCGCCTGACCGCGGACCACGCTGACCGAGTCGAGAATGGCGAAGCCGATGTTGGCGATCGCGCCACCGAGTCCTGCGGGAGGTTGGTCGGTGTGGCGAATCAGCCCTACCCGGCGCAAGATCATCGAGCCGGTGTTGTAGACGCCGGACCCGCGCAGCGCCTTGCCGCCCTTGAGGCGGGCGTCGGTCACTTCGAGGATGCCGGCGTTGTGGATGATTCCGCCGGCTTCATCGGTGTGGCCGTTGATCAACTCGAGCGAAGTCATCGTCAAGCTGACCGCCGGATCCTCGATCAGGATCACCCGGCTCTTGCGATTGGCGTCGATGATCGTCCCTTGGCCGCCGCCGACGATGTCGAGGTCTTCGGAGACGATCAGCTCGCCCTGGAAGAGGTCGTGTATGCCCGGGCCGAGCTCGATGCTGTCGCGTCCGGCCAGCGCATTGGCTTCGTCGACTGCCGCACGCAAGGTGCAGGCGCCGGTCGGATTGGCGCAAATGCCGTCACCGGGAAGCACATCGTTGAGATCGGGGCCGTCGACGGCGACGAACGCCGCTGCCTGCAAGCGCAGCGGGGCGATAACCAAGCTAAAAAGCAAAAATAAGACGCGATACATGGGTGCGGATTCTATGCATGGTCGGACGAGGTATCGCCAGGCATTTTCGATGTTGCTGCGTCGAAGACCACCCGCGGCGGAGTACCCCGTGGCGCCGCTTCGACTGCACCGAGCAGCACCGCCTTCTCTTTCTGCTTCGCCAGCGCGGCGAGCACCCGGCGGGTATGGTTCGGCGCGACCACCAGGATGTAGCCGATCCCCATGTTGAAGGTCCCCAGCATCTCGGTGTCGCTCAGGCCGCCGAGCCGCTGCAGGAGCGCGAAGATGCCCGGCACTTTCCAGCTGCCGAGCTGGAGCCGAGCCTGGCAGCCGGGCGGCAGGATGCGCGGCAGGTTGCCGGTGATGCCGCCGCCGGTGATGTGAGCCATGCCCTTGATTAGTCCGCGCGGCAGCTTGCGGACGAGCGGAACATAGATGCGCGTCGGTCGCAGCAACTCCGCTCCGAGGCTGCCTTTGATCTCGGCAGCGCGATGGTCGAGGCCGAGCTTGGCCTGTTCGAACACGATGTGGCGCACCAGCGAGTAGCCGTTGCTGTGCAGGCCGTTCGAAGGCAGGCCGATGATCACGTCGCCGGGGGCGATGCTCTTGCCGTCGACGACCTGATCCTCTTCGACGACGCCGATGGTGAAGCCGGCGAGGTCGTACTCGCCCTCGAGGAAGCAGCCGGGGTGTTCGGCGGTCTCGCCGCCGATCAGGGCGCAGCCGGCTTGGCGACAACCTTCGGCGATTCCGGTGAGGACGTCGGTGGCGATCTTCGGCTGCAGGCGGTCGGTGACGTAGTAGTCGAGAAAGGCGACCGGCTCGGCACCGAGGGTCAGGATGTCGTTGACGTTCATCGCCACCAGGTCGATGCCGATGGTGCGGTGGCGGTTCATCATCAGCGCGATGCGCAGCTTGGTGCCGACACCGTCGGTCGAAGTGACCATCAAGGGATTGCGGTAGCCCTTGGGGATGCGGAAGAGAGCGCCGAAGCCGCCGACGCCGGCGACCACTTCCGGTCGCCGAGTAACCCGCGCCGCCTTCGCCGCGGCTGCGGTGACGCGATCGCCGCGCGCGATGCTGACTCCCGCCTTGTCGTACGAGACTGCCATGCGGCTTTGTCGCGAGTCAGCGGGGGAAAGTCAAAGCTACCTGGCCTGCACCTTCTCGCCGGCGAGCTCAGAGTCGCGATCGAGGCAGAGCAGGCGGACCCGGCCGGTCGAGACGATCTTGCCCTGCTGGTCGCGGGCGGTCGCCTCCCAGATCTGGGAGCGGCGACCGCGGCTGAGTGGGGTGGCGGTGACGGTCACCGTGCCGCTGCGCACGGCGTGGACGAAGCTGGTGTGGTTCTCGACGCCGACCACCGCCTGGTTGCGCGGCAGGGCATTGATCGCCGCGGCCATCGAGCAGGCGGTCTCGACCGCGGCGCAATGCACGCCGCCATGGACGATCCCGTAAGGCTGGCGGTGCTGCTCGCCGATCTCGTACTCGAGCACCACCTCCTCGGCCGTCGCCTTGACGATGTGAAACCCCATCGCGGTATCGAAACCGGCGATGCGGCCGGTGCCGGGGAACTTGGGCTCAGCGGGATCGTTTGGCATCGCGGCTGTTTAGCCATGCGCCGGTACTAAGGAAAGAGCGCCGTCGAGCCGAGGGGTGATTGCAACAACCTGGCGAGCGGTGGCATGCACCAAGGAGTAGCAGCCGCACGATGAAACGCCTGACCAATGACCGCCGCCTGAGCCCCGCACCGAGCGAGTTGTTGGTACACGATTCCCTGACGACCTGTCCCTATCTGCCCGGCCAGGTCGCGCGCTTGCCGATGCGCTTGCCGGTGCGCGGGCTGCGGCCGGCGGAATTCTCTGAGCGGCTTGCGGGCGGGGATCGCCGCCAGGGATTGTTGCTGTACCGGCCTGCTTGTCCGATGTGTCGCGCCTGTATCGCGGTGCGGCTCGATGTCGAGGAGTTCGTTCCGAATCGGACGCAACGGCGCATCCTCAAGCGCGATCAAGCTGTGATCGACACCCGCATCGGGCCGCCGCGGCTGTCGCGCGATCGGGTCGAGCTCTACAATCGCCACAAGATCGAGCGCGGTCTACTGACCAACGACGGCTTGATCCGCGCCGAGGACTACGAAGAATTTCTGATCGATTCGTGCGCCGAGACCTTCGAGCTGGCGTACTACGTCGACAACCGTCTGATCGGTGTCGCCATCGTCGACCGTGCCGCCGACGCCCTGTCGGCGGTGTACTGCTACTTCGATCCGGCTCAGGCCAAGCTCAGCCCGGGCACCTACTCGATTCTGCGCCAGGTCGAGCTCTGCCGCCGCTGGGGCCTGCGCTATCTCTACCTGGGCTTGTACGTCGCCGGCTGCGACGCCCTGGCCTACAAGATCAACTTCCATCCCCACGAGCGGCTGATCGACGGCCGCTGGTGCAAATTCGATTGACTGTAGCTGCCGTCGGTAGACGGCGGCAGGCCGATGTAGCAGCCGTCGGTAGACGGCGGCCAGGGCGATGTAGCTGCCGTCGGTAGACGGCGGCCAGGCCGATGTAGCAGCCGTCGGTAGACGGCGGCCAGGGCGATGTAGCTGCCGTCGGTAGACGGCGGCCAGGGCGATGTAGCTGCCGTCGGTAGACGGCGGCAGGCCGATGTAGCAGCCGTCGGGCTTGTCGACCGTAGCCTTGGCGAAGGTGGTAGACGGCGGCAGGCGAGCTGGGAGTGGGGCGAGGTGGCGAGCTCGCAGAAATCCCCCCGCGCTTCGCGCTGCCCCCATTGGGAAAGGGTTGGGAAAGGGGGCGCACACCTGGGGTAGCCGCGCTCCGCCGAGCTCGGCTAGAGGCCGACGAAGCGGCGCTCGATGTCTACCAGGGCGCCGTCGTGGTAGGTGGCGATCAGGTAGCCGGGCCATTCGCCGTGGGCCTTGCGCCGGTGGCCGAGCGACGGCGCGGTGAATAGCGGCACCTCGGCAGAGGGGTCTTGCGGCGGCACTAGGCCGCAGACCTCAGCCTGCAGCCGGCGTCGGTCGAGGCGCGCGCCGGTGGCCTTGTGGACATGGCCGGAGATGACGCTGACCGGTCCGGGTGCGCTCGCCAGGATGCGGATCAGCTCGGCGGAGTTGCGGAAGATCACCCCGCTGCGGTGACCGGTGGCGAACAGTTCGCGTTCGAAATGCGCCTGCGACGCCAATCCGTTGCGCTCGCCGGGATCGAGGGCGAATTGCCGGGCTCGGCCACCGCGTGGATGCAGCAGCGGCGCGTGGGTCAGCAGCACCGCCGCACGGCCGCCGCGCACCGCCCCATCGACGGCGCGCACCTGCGCATCGTCTAGCCCTTCGGAGTCGGGATCGACCCACGATCCCGGCAGGCTGCGCAACAGCAGCCCGCGCCGCTGCG
>DASPMH010000511.1:0-10472 GCA_035627175.1 Terriglobales bacterium
ACATGCCGTTCGAGCCGATCGGCAGGCTCTGCACCAACTGCTGATCGCGATAGACGCACGCGGCATAGCCGGTCTTTCCGACCGGCAAGCCGAACTGAGCCAGAGTGCTGTCGCCGCCCTTCCATTTCCAACTCAGCCGCCGCCGGCTCGGATTGTCGCTATCCTTCATCGTCAGCTGGCCGCGGTCGCTCGCCTGACAACCCTCGGCGGGCGCTTGCGGGCAGGTCGCCGCGGTCGATTGCAGCGGACAGATGCGCAATCCCCAAGCGCTGAGAGTGCCGACATCGGTCGAATCGCGATCGTAGACGTTGAGAGTCCACTGCCCCTCGGCCGGCTCGGCGAGGAATGCCGTAAATGCCTCCGCGGGCAGATGGGCGAAGCCGTCGGTCGGCGGGCATGGCACCGCAGTTCCGGCAAGGCTCGACAGCGACAGATCGAAATTGTCGGCACTGCCGCAGACGCGGCTGAGGATGGTGCACTCGCGTCCGTTCGGGCTGACCAGCTGGAACTCGAGATCGCCGACGTAGGGGTGAGTACCGCGCAAGCCGAGCACCTCGACCCGACCGATCTGACCCGATCCGACCGGCACCGTCAGCCGCGAGCTGACGGTGCCGTGGTCAGGCACTGCCTTGGGAACATCGGTAGAGGAGAATACCAGCGGCGACGCACAGGCGAGCTCGGTGCAAATCTCGAGAGCCCATTGCGACAAATAGCCGACATTGCCGAGAGCCTTATCGTAGATCGTCAGCAGCCAACGACCGGATGCCTCCTCACCGAGGAAAGCCGCCAGCGATTGGCTCGGCCGATGCGGCTGGCCGTCGACAGGCGGACAAGCGATCGGGCTGGTCGCGGCGTTGTCGAGATCGATGGCAAAGGAGCCACTCGAGCCGGAACAGACCCGGTTCATCACCACGACATCCCTGCCGCTCGGACCGGTGAGATGAATCTCGAGATCGCCGATCCGTGAGTGCGAGCCGGCGAGGTCGAGGATTCTCAGATTGGTGATCCAACCGGAGGTGGTTACATCGATGAACGAGGTGATATGGCCGTTGTCGGGAATCGACTTCGGCGCGTCGGCGGAGCTGGTGCGAGGGCAAGACGTGCTGCTGGCGGGAATCGTCACGACACCTTCGACCGTGTTGTTGAGCTCGTTCTCCTCGACCAACTGATTCTCCGGATCGAGGGTGACGCGAATGGTGTAGTCGCCCGGCGGCAGATTGGCATCGGTGATATCGATGTACTGGCAAGGTAGACCGCGATCGTAGACGTCGGCGCAGCCGGCGCTCAGGCCCTGAAAGGCGCAGGTGTAGAAGGGGTCGCTGCACTCGACGTCGAGCAGACAGAAGCCGTACTTGCCGCTGGCGGCGACGACATTGAAGTTGCTGTCGAGCAGCTCGCCATAGGCAAAGCCCTCGAAGTGGGCATGGCCGTGAGCCGGACTGCAGACGTACAACGGATTCGAGCACATCGCTCCGGGCTGCGCCTGACAGTTGGGACAGCCGGGGCTCCCCATCACCAGATCGCCCTGTCCGATGTTGCGGGTGCGTAGCGAATACTCGACCAGCAGCCGATCGCTCGCGCCACCGGCGCATCCTTCGACCACGTCTCCCGGGTCGACGTCGGAGATACTGACGGCGGCATCGGTGATCTCCGGCACCAGGTCAGGGCGAAAGACCTGCGCCGCGGCGAGCGAGCTGAACAGCAGAGATCCAAAAACGATAGCGAGCCGACTCATCGCCGAGCATCTTGACGCGAATCAGGGGGCAGTGGCCAGCGGAAACCTACTGTGCCTGTCCCAGCACCCATGCCGCCGTGTCCTCGGGCAGCTCGGGGATGCGCTCGAGGAACTCCTCGACGGTCTCACCGACAGCGGCGCCGGTAAGGTTGTCCTTGAGGAACTCGTGGTAGTGCGCCGCGACCCGCTCGCTCAGCAGTCCGCAGCGCCGCAGCGTCGGCACGACAAAACCCTGCACCGGCCCGAGCCGGCGCGGCATCAGCTTGCTGAGCTCCTCGCGCTCGTCGAACGCCGACTGCAGCAGCGCTGTGGTGTCGATGCCGACGTCCTGCCAGACCTGCAACGCCTCGGCGAGCAGGGTGTGCTGATTGCGGCGATCGATCAGCGTACGGGCCGCTTCGAGGGCGAAATCCTCCAGCTCGCGGCGCCGGTTGTCGTCGAGCTGAGGCACGCAGCGCGAGACGTACTGCACGCCGTAGGCATGATGGCGCGACTCGTCGCGGGCGACGTAGGTCAGCAGATCCTTGAGCAGCGGCTCGTCGGTCAGGTTGCGCATCTCGCGGAAGCTGAACAGCGCCAGGCCTTCGACGACGATCTGCATACCGACCAGCTTCTTCAGCCAGTCCTCGGTCGCCAATGTCGAATCGAGGACGTTCTTGAGCGCGGCGGCGATCGGCCGGATCTCGTCGAGCTTCTTGATGTAGCGGGCGAACACTTCGACGTGACGGGCTTCGTCCATCGTCTGCGTCGCCGCGTAGAACTTGGCGTCGGTGTGCGGCACGGCATTGACCAGCTGAGCTGCGACCATCAGCGCGCCCTGCTCGCCATGGAGGAAATTGCTCAAGCGGAAGGCGGCAGTCTTGCGGGTGAGCTCCCAGATCGTCTCTTCGTCGAGCGAGCGCCAGTAGGAGGTCTTTTCGATCGGAAAGGCCGTGCCGATCGGTGTGGTGGCGAAGCGCTGCTGGTCGATGCTGCGATCCCAGTCGATCTCGCGCTCGGCGATCCACTGGGCCTCGGTCGCCTTGTGGTACAGGCGGCGCAGCTCCTCGACCTCGGAGTCGTAGTTCCACTGGTAGACGACCTTCATCGCGGTATCGAGGTCCGGTGCCTGGGTCGATGTGCTGATTTCGAAATCGTTCATGATGCGATGCCTTTGCCCCCTCCTTGAAGAGGAGGGCGATTGGGAAGGTTAGTAGGGGTCCTGCCAGGTGGGGGCTTTTTCGAACAGTGGGCCAGCGGCTCCGTGTAGTGCCGCCAGGGCGACCTCCGCGCCGAAATCGGCAGCGCGGACGACCATCTCCGCGTCGACGTTTTCGACCGTGTCTTCGATGCGATGGTAGTTGCGCGGCACGCCGTTGTCCTCGAGCGAGATCAGCGACAAGGTCGGATAGCCGTGGCGCGCCGGCACGTGACCGTCGGTGCCGGCCATCAGCTTGGTCGGGGTCACCTCACCGAAGCGACCGGTCAGTGCCATTCGCCGCGCCAGATCGACCAGCACCGGCGGATAGTCGGTGCGCCGAGCCAGGCCTTCGCTCTCGATGTAGTGCAGATGGCCGCCACCAACGCATTCGAAATTGACGAACCAAGTGGTGGCGGCGGGTAGCTCCGACTGGCTATCGACGAATCCTTTCATGCCGCAGCAGCCAACTTCTTCGGCGCCGGTACCTACCACCCACAGCTCGGTATCGGCGGGCATCGCCGCCAGCAGTCGCTCGGCGGCGAGTAGCATCGCTGCGACCGCCGAGGCATTGTCGTTGGCTCCCGGAGTCGCTCGTGAGAAGGCCCACTGCAGGGTCAGCAAGGTGACGATCGCCAGCACCACCGCGGTGATCAACACCAGTGCGGAGAGCAGAAATCCATGTCCACCGAGCCAAGCGGCGATCGCCAGCACCGCGGCTCCGCCGATGGCGAGCTCCGGTACCAGCAGCGGTCCGAGCGGCGCTGCGCTCTCTCCGCGCGAGCGTGACATTCGCGCGAAGCTATCGGCCAGTGCTTTGGAAAACATCACGCCCGCCTGAGCCGCGTCGATGTGGGCGCTGAGCACGACGCGCTGCTTGGGCTCTTTGGCGCCGGCACGTCCGACGACGTTGACCGAAGCGGGCGCGGGCAGCCACCTCGACAACACCGGCCGGCGCCGGCGCACTTCACTGAAGAACGAAAAGGCCGCTGCCGCCGCCAGGATCGCGCCGCTCAGTCCGCCCAGGCACAAGGCCAGCAGTGCCAGGCTGGCATGCATCGCCAGCACCAGACCAGGGCGCGGCGCGCTGGCAACGCTGCGGACCTCCGTCTCCTCGATGCCGAGATCGCTCAGCCAGCGAGTCACCGCTTCGGCCGCGGCTCGCTCCGATGGTGTACCGGCGAATCGCGGGCGGAAATGGGTCAGCTGCCGGATCCATTCGAGCGCGCGTGCCTGCCGCGCCTGGGCTGCCTGCACTTCCATCGCCTACACTGCGCCGCTGGCGGCGTGACGGTTGAGCTGCGCCAGCTGCGGCAACAGCGACCGAGCGACCTTCTGCTCCGCTGGCGTCAGTGGCTTGTGCCGCCGTTCTTCCAAATAGCGGCTGTAGAGGAATGCCAAGAAGCGCTGCACTCCATGGATGACGAAGGTCGTGCGCAGCGAAGGGAAGATCTCGAAGGCGTGCTGGGCTCCTGGGATTTCGGCATAGCCGACCCACGCCTGCGAGCTCTGTTGCAACGCCTGGTAGAAGTGCCGCGCATCGGCGACCGGCACCAGGGTGTCCTGGTCGCCGTGAATGATGAAGAACGGTGGCGCCTGCTGATGGACGCGACTGAGCGGCGAAGCGCGGTCGTAGGCTTCCGCCGCCTCTTGGCGCGCGGCCTTCATCACCCGCCGTTCGAGCAGCCGTTCCAGGCCGCGATTGCTGTAGACACCGTGGCGATTGCTGAAATCATAGACGCCGTAGAACGGCACACAGCCCTGCACGGAAGTATCGAACGACTCGAAGCCGGGCTGATATTCCGGATCGTTGGCGGTCAGCGCCAGCAGGGACGACAGATGTCCGCCGGCCGAGCCGCCGGTGACGACGATGAACTCGGGGTCTGCTCCATACTCGCGGCCGTGCTCGCGGACCCATTTGATCGCCTGCTTGAGATCGATCAGATGATCCGGAAAGGTCGCCCGCGGGCTGAGGCGATAGTCGACGCTGACGCAGACCCAGCCGCGCGAGGCCATCTCCAGCATCAGCGGAATGCCCTGCTCGTTCTTGCTGCCGATGACCCAGCCGCCGCCATGAACCTGCACCAACGTCGGACAGTTCTGCGGACGCGAGCGATGGCGGTAGACGTCGAGCTTCAGGCAGGCCTTGCCGTAGGTGCAGTAGGCGATGTTGCGAACCCGCTCGACCTCCGGGTGACGCATCGGGAACGGCAGGAGGATTTGGCGCCAGTTGATCGTCGGCGCCAGCTGCGCCTGCACCTGCGGATCGATGCGCTGCTGGTAATCGGCGCCGAGCGCCTGTTGCAGAGCCCGCTCGACCGCCTCCTCAGCTTCCTGGGCGCGCCAATAGCAGCGCCACAGGCCGTACCAGGAGATCGCGGTGATCAGCAGGCCGGCGATGCCGGGCAGCCCTTGCAAGCCGCCGTAGTAAGCGAAGACAAGCGTCGCCAGTGCCTGCCAGGCGATATGATGCAAGGCGAGCTCTGCGGTCAGCCAGCCGGCAAAAAAGCTGATCCCGGCGCGGCTGACGCTAGCGGTCGAAGGAAAAAAAGCGTTGTAAGTAAACCACGCTCCGATTAGGCTCGCCGCCAGGAATATCCAATTCATGTCCGCCTCCGAGTATGCGTTCGTGAACGAGCACGGTCGCGCGTGCTGCATGCCACGCGTACAAGGTCAGGTAAACCCAGCCTCTGCGGCGACGGGTGCCCGGCGAGGCGGTGACTCTCGTTTGGATTGCGACAGGTTCGGCGGTACCTCCTGTCACTGATGGCGACCCCGATCGAGCGCGTCCGCGAAGAGCTGAGCACCATATTGATGGCCCGGGTGCGGACGGGCCTGGCGGTTTGCATCGGTGCCACCGCGATGGTGACGCTGATCGACTTCCTGCCGTTCTCCAACACCCCGTTCTCCGTCCAGTTGGCTCGGCTGCTGGTGGTCGCGGTGCTGGCACTTGGCTGGCACTTGACCCGGCGGACCGGTTGGCGCCGTTCGGTGCGCATCGCGCTGTTCATGATCGTCCTCTACACGGTGCTGTTCGCCAGCATCGGAGGCCTCGGCTACAGCGCGCCGACGCGTGCCTACCTGCTGATAGGTCTGGCGATGGCGGCCGCCGCCTATCTACCCTGGGGCGGCGGGCCGCAGTTGGTCGCGGTGTCGACCATCTTCGTCACCTTGCACATCTCCGCCCTCGACGGTGATCAGCCATCGTTGACCGCCGGTCAGTTGTCGCAAGTCGGCGTCATCCTTGCCGTCACCGTGCTGATCGCCCGCGAGTTGCAACGTCAGACCATCGCCCGCGTCGAAGAGATCCTGGCGCGCCAGCAAAAGGAACAGGCCCTGGCCGAGGAGGCGACGGTTTCCGCCGCTCTGGTTCGCGTCGGCAGAGAAATGCTGTCGGTCGCCGATTCCCCCGATCTGTTGGAACGGTTGTGCCGGGTGACGGCGGAGAATCTGCACTCGGACTCGAGCCACGTCTTTCTGTGGGACCCCAAAGAGGATTCGTATCTCTGCATCGCCGGCTTCGGCGACAGCGACGAGCAGCAGGAGATCCTCCGCGTACTGCGCGTGCCGGCGCGGATGGTCAATGAGATCTCCGAGCCGGTGAAGCGCGATGGCCTGCTCCAAGTCGACAGCTCCGAGCTCGAGAGCCGCGTGCCGCCGGAGCTGGCACAATCGTTCGGAGTGCAGCGCGCGATGTTTCTCGCCCTGCGTCGCCGCGATGATCTACTCGGCATACTGACCGTCGGGCGCCGGCGCAGCCGCCGGCCCTTCAACGCCGTCGAAGAGCGCGTCGGCCGCGGCATCGCGCAGTTCGCGACGATGTCGTTGCAGAACCTGAGCCTGCTCGAATCGCTGCGCCACGCCAACACCTTGAAGTCTGAGTTCGTCGCCACCATGTCGCACGAGCTGCGCACTCCCCTGCACATCTTGATGGGCTACGCCGACCTGATGCGCGACGGCGAGTTCGGCGACGTCAACGAAGAGCAGAAGCGCATTCTCGATCTGATGGACAAGAATGCCCACGAGCTGCTCGATCTGATCAATACCACCCTCGATCTCAGCCGCCTCGAGGCCGGCCGGATCCGGGTCGATCACACCAAGTTCGCGGTCCGCGACCTGCTCGAGGAAGTCGAGGCGGATGTAGCTTCGGCAGTGCGCAGCCATCCCGAGATCGTCTTTCGCGTGCGCGCCGGCAGCGACCTACCGCAGCTCGTCTGTGACAAGGCCAAGCTCAAGGTGATCTTGAAGAATCTGATCGGCAACGCCTTCAAGTTCACCGACCGCGGCCGCATCGAGCTCGCGGCCGAGGCTCGCGATCGCGGCCTGGAGCTGACGGTCTCCGATACCGGCATCGGTATCGCGCCGGAGGTTCAGCCGATCATCTTCGATGCCTTCCACCAGGGCGAAGCGAGCATGACTCGCAGCCGCGGTGGCGTCGGTCTCGGCCTGTACATCGTGCGCCGGCTGGTCGCGATCCTGCACGGCAAGGTACGTCTCGCCAGCACCGGGCCGCGCGGCTCGACCTTCTCGGTTTGGGTGCCGTTGGCACCGCCGGGAACCAACGTGGTAGAGGATGCTTCTGCGCCGTCGGTTTACGAATCGCGGACCGAGCCGGTGATCGCCGTCTTGGGCGCGAAATGACAACCGCCGGCAGGAGGTGGAGATGGCGTCCTCGACACGGGCCGTGGCGACACTGGTCGCACTGGGAATGACCGCCTCGAACGCGGCGGCGCTGCCGGCAGAGTTCGAGCGCGGCTTGCGCGAGAACAGCACGATCTACGTCGCCACTCGCCGCGCTGACGGCAGCCGCAGTAGCGCCGCGCCGGTGTGGTTCTGGTGGGACGGTCAAGTGCTCTACTCGACCACCGCGCCGGGCTCACACAAAGCACGCCGGCTGCGCCGCGGCAGCCCGGTGTACGTCTCGGTCAACGGCGAAAACGGTCCCTTCATCGCAGGGGTCGCCGAGATCATCACCGATCTCGACGTCGTCGCGCACATGGGCGAGCAATACAATCAGAAGTATTGGATCGCCTGGGCCGGCTTCTTCCGCCCGCGCGTCGACCGCGTCCGCGAGGGCAAGACCCTTGCCTATAAGGTGACCTTCCCCACCCCATAGGCATGCGCCCCTTTTCCCAAAGGGGGCAGCACAGCTTGCAACGTCCGACTTGCTAAGCATTGCAGCCTCAGGGTACGAAACCCTGCTTCGCATTACCGTTTAGGAGGCTTTCCGTGGCAGAACCGTTGATTTTCAATGCCGGGTTCACCGTGCGCGACCAGATCGACGCTCGTGCTCAGCACCCTGTGACCGAGAACAAGATCCTGCTGATGCATGGCGACCGGAGCTGGACCTATCGCCAGTTTCGCGATGAGAGCGTCCGCACTGCCCACCTCCTGCGCCGCCGCCTCGGCGCGATTGACGAGCAGCGGCCCGGCCACGTCGCGATCATTCTGGAAAACCATCTCGAGCTGCTGGCGATCTACGGTGGCTGCGCTTACGGCGGGCTCACTTTGTTCGGCGTCAACACCGGCTTGCGCGGCGAAGTGCTGGCGGGCGTGCTCAATCAATCCCGGGCTCGAGTGTTGGTTGTCGACGAGCGCTTCTTGCCCGAGGTCGAACGCGTCCGCGGCGACCTCAAGCACGTAGGTGTCGAGAACATCCTGGTGCTGCCGACCCAGGGCGGCAGCGTGCCGCCGAGCAGCGACTTCCGCGCCTGCCTCGAGTCGGAGGTCGGCGGCGGCACCAGCGCTCTCGATACCCCGGGCGTCGATGTCGCTTCCGACACCAATCTGATGGTGATCTACACCTCCGGCACCACCGGCCTCCCCAAAGGGATCAACAACAACCACACCAAGCTGTGCATGGTCGGCATCGGCGTCTCGACCAATCTCGGGCTGACCCAGGAAGACGTCGGCTACGCCTGCATGCCGCTGTTCCATTCGAACGCGATGTTCGTCGGTTTCATGCCCGCCTTCTGGGTCGGTGGTGCGATCGGCATTCGCGAGCGCTTCAGCGCGAGCCAGTTCGCTCCCGATGTCTTTCGCTACGGGGTCACCTTCTGGAATTACGTCGGTGAGCCGGTGCACTACGTGCTCTCGCACCTCGATAAGGCCTACGCTGGCGACGAGGCCCGCATCGCCGCCGAGATCACCAACCATCCCGACAACAAACTACGCTACGCCGTCGGCAACGGAGCCGCGCCGCCCGACATCGATCGCTTCACCCGCTGGTTCGGCCTCGAGGACATGTTCGAGCTCTACGGCTCGACCGAAGCGGCGATCAGCACCTTCCGCAAGAAGGGAGACCCGCGCGGCAGCGTCGGCGCAATCACCGACCCCGCCGTCAAGATCCTCAACGAGCGGGGCCAGGAGTGCGCCCCTGCCGAGCTCGGGCCGGATGGCAAGATCCTCAACTACGAGCAAGCGGTAGGCGAGATCTGCCGCGTCGCTCCGGACACGTCGCTCTTTCAGGGCTACTTCGATGCCCCCGACGCCAACTCGAGCAAGTACCGCGACGGCATCTATCATTCCGGCGACCTCGGCCACGTGCTGATTCGCGACGACATCCGCTATCTCTTCTTCGACGGCCGCACCGATGACTGGATTCGCAAGGACGGCGAGAACTTCTCCGCCGGGCAGGTCGGCCGGTTGATCTCCGAACATCCCGACATTTCGCTCGCGGTCGCCTACGGCGTGCCTTGTCATGTTTCCGACGAGCTGGTGATGACTGCGATCAAAATGCGCGACGGCAGCAAATTCGATCCGCGCGGCTTCTTCGAGTGGTGCGAGCAGCAGGTCTCCAGCGGCAGCATGGATCGCAAGTGGTTCCCCGACTTCGTCCGCCTGGTCGATGATTTCGAGTACACCCAGACCCAGAAGGTGCTGGTTCGCAACCTGAAGAAGGTGCACTACGACCGCAATCGCCTGCCGGAGGAGCCGATCTTCTGGCGTGAGCGCAGCGACAAGGAATTCAAGCCGCTGACCAACGCGGACTACGGCCGGCTGCGCGAGCGATTCATCGCCGCCGAGCGCGTCGCTTTCCTCGATCGCTGATGGCTGAGAACGAGGACCTGTGCCTGATGCCGCGCGCCGTGCGCGACAAGCTCGACCGGGTGGGCATCAAGCTCCACCTGGTCGAGTGGCAGGCCCTCACCGTGCCGGAGCGGGAGGAGTTGGTCGAGCTGCCTTGTACGGACGCCGACGAGCTCGATCGCTACCGCAAGCGACTGGCCGAGCTGGTGCAGCGGCGCACCGGCGGCTCATTGACCCGTCTTTCTCCGGCCTAGGCTGCGCCGTTATATTTTCTCGCCATGTATCCCTCTTTGCGTATCGGTGCTCTCGCGTTGAGTGCGCCGGTCTTGTCGGCGCCGGTCGCCGGTTTCAGTGACCGCACCTACCGTGCCTTGGTTCGCGAGTTCGGCGGCTGCGGGCTGATCTTCACCGAGATGGTCTCCGCCGGCGGCTGGATCCAGGGCACGATGCCACCCGGGCGGCTCGAAGGTGTCGAAGCGGAGGCGCGGCCGCTCGGAGTGCAGCTCTGGGATCGAGAGCCCGACGCGATCG
>DASPMH010000512.1:0-2289 GCA_035627175.1 Terriglobales bacterium
ATCACCTGCGCCGTCTTGTTCCAGGTGCCGATGCGGATCAGCACATAGCGCAAGACCCCGCGGCCGATGCGTTCGTCGTACGCTTCGATGTCGAACTGATCGAGCAGGCGGGCCACTTCGGCGAGCACGCTGTTGATCAGCTGGTGGTGTACCGGGCAGTGACGGATGTCGACGATTTGGTGACTGCCGGGACGGTAGACACCGATCAGCCGGCCTCGCCGGGCCTTGCGCACCACCAGCTTTACCTGATTGCGGTAACCGAAAGCGCGCGGCGAGCCGACCACCTCCGGCACCTCGAGCTCCGCCAGCGCCGGGTAACGAGCGAGAGCTTCGATGACGACGGCGCGCTTGGCTTCGAGTTGCTCGCCGTAAGGGCGCCCGATCAGGGGGCAGCCGACGCAGTCCGGATAATGGGCACACGGCAGACGCGGCTCGTCCGGTGAGGGAGACGGCTTGTCGTCGGCGAAACGGCGCAACTGTAGCGGTGGCTTACGGCGGTTCTCCTGGCGGCGAGCCACTCGCCGCTCCCCATCCTTTTTGGGGAGGGAGCGAGGGGAAGGTTTGCGGGATGCCATCGTTACAGCGGCTACTCCAAGGCGCGGTAGAGGCCCGAGCGGCCACCGCGCTTTTCGATCAATCGGATTTGTTCGATCACCATGGCGCGATCGACGGCCTTGCACATGTCGTAGATGCTCAATGCGGCGGCGCTGACCGCGGCGAGCGCTTCCATCTCGACACCGGTTTTAGCGGTGACGCGGACTGTAGCTTGGATCTGCAGGCGATCGTCGCCGAGCGCTTCGATTTCGACCTTGGCGACTTCGATCGGCAACGGGTGACACATCGGGATCAAATCCGAGGTGCGCTTGGCGGCCATCACCCCGGCGATACGGGCAACGGCGAGGACTTCGCCCTTGGCGATGGCGCCGCTGGCGATCTGTTGCAGCGTCGCCGGCTGCATCCGCACCACGGCGCGAGCGATCGCTTCGCGCCTGGTGACCTTCTTCGCACCGACGTCGACCATGCGGGCGCGGCCTCGCGCGTCGAGGTGCGACAGCGTCGCGGCAGTTACCTTGCGCCCCTTGGGTCGCGTCACTATAAGCCCCTTCCTATGGCGCATTCGAATCTGATCATCCTCGGCTCCGGCCCTGCGGGTTATACCGCAGCGCTCTATGCCGCGCGCGCCAATCTCGCGCCATTGTTGATCGAGGGTGCCCAACCGGGCGGGCAGCTTACTATCACGACCGACGTCGAAAACTATCCGGGCTTCCCAGACGGAATCATGGGCCCTGAGATGATGACGCTCTTCAAGCGCCAGGCGGAGCGCTTCGGTGCCCGCTGCATTTTGGGCACAGCCACCAAGGTCGATCTCAGCCAGCGGCCGTTTCGGCTGGAGGTCGATGAGCTGCCTTACACCTGCGATGCGCTGATCATCGCCACCGGCGCGAGTGCCAAGCTGCTCGGCCTCGAATCGGAGCGGCGGCTGATGGGCCACGGCGTCTCCGCCTGCGCGACCTGCGACGGATTCTTCTTCAAAGGCAAGGAGCTCATCGTCGTCGGCGGCGGCGATACCGCGATGGAAGAGGCGACCTTTCTCACCAAGTTCGCGACCAAAGTGACGGTGGTGCACCGCCGCGACCAGCTGCGAGCCTCGAAGATCATGCAGGAGCGGGCCGAGCGGAACCCGAAAATTTCCTTCGTCTGGGATTCGGTGATCGAAGAAATCGTCGGCGTGGCGCCGCAAGGTGTGACCGCGGTCAAGCTGCGCAACATCAAGACCGATACCCTGACCGAGCTGCCGGCCGAGGGGGTATTCATCGCCATCGGCCATCAACCCAATTCGCACCTATTCGCCGGCCAGCTCGAGATGGACGCGACCGGCTACATCCGCACCAAGGGCCGCTCGAGCTACACCAGCGTCGATGGCGTCTTCGCCTGTGGCGACGTCCAAGACGCGGTCTATCGCCAAGCCGTAACCGCAGCCGGCTCCGGCTGCACCGCCGCAATCGACGCCGAGCGCTGGCTAGAAGGCCAACACATCTAGCAAGGTGTAGCTGCGCTCGGTAGAGCGCGGCTCCCGCCGCTCCATGTAGCTGCGCTCGGTAGAGCGCGGCTCCCGCGGCTCCATGTAGCTGCGCTCGGTAGAGCGCGCTCCCGCCGCTCCATGTAGCTGCGCTCGGTAGAGACTGTCGATTTTCTCGGCTCAGGCGGCTGTTAGACCTTGAAGCGGGCTGAGTGAGTACCTATCACCCTCCACCGTGGAGGAGCGGTGGATGGGGCGGATTCAACGAC
>DASPMH010000513.1:0-3466 GCA_035627175.1 Terriglobales bacterium
CCGCAGCAGATAGATCGCCGTGGTGACGCCGCCTTCGCGCAGGAAGCGCGGTGCCCCGCTCATACGCAGCAGGAAGCGCGGCGTATTGCGGACCGTCGTCGATGCCGACGAGCTGTTGTTGTCGGTCGTCGTCTCGGTGGTGCTGGTGGCGACGGTGACCTCGTTGATCAGCGGCGAGTTGGTGGTTTCGACCCGGACCCGAATGCGCGGCCGCTCGACCTTGCCGCAAGCGACCACCGGCACCTGGCAGGTGACAATGTTGCCCGCTGCCGAGCAACCTTCACTGCCGGAGACGTAGGTCACACCGGCAGGCAGGGTGTCGACCAACACCACCTCGTTCGCATCGGAAGGGCCGGCGTTGGAGACGTCGAAGTTGTAGGTCAGCAAGCTCGCCGGTTGCACCGGATCCGGCGCATCGGTCTTGACCACGGTGATATCCGACAAGGTGTCGACGGTGGTCGAGGTCTCCGCCGTATTGTTGCCGTTGTTCGGATCGGCTGTGGTCGAGCTGGCGGTGATGCTGTTGGTCTGAATCGAGCCGTCGGCCGCACTGCACTCGACTTTGCCGGTGATGATCAAGTTGTTGACCTGTCCCGGCGTCATCGTGCCCTGGGCACAGAGAACGATCACGTCCCCGATGCAGCTGATGTCGGACTTGCCTTCGCGGAAGAGAACGTCCGGCGGCATGGTGTCGGTCGCCATGACATTGACCGCGCAGGACGGCCCGTTGTTGGTGATGCCGATGGCATAGGTCACTTCCTCGCCGGCAATCGTCGGGTCCGGCGTGTCGGACTTGGTGATCACCAGGTCCGCCTGGGTGTCGACCTCGGTTGCCAGAGCGAAGCTGTTGACGGAGGGGCCGGGATCGCTCTCCGCCGGGTCGTGGAGGATGTCGACCTGGTTCATCATCATCGTGCCGATCGGTGTGCACGGCTCGACGGCGACGGTGATCGAGAAGTTCTCGCTGTCACCGGCGGGGAAGTTGCCGATGTTACAAGTGACGATACCGCCCATCGGCGCGCCGTCGTGGACGCAGCCGGGCGCAGAGACGAAGCTTACTTCGTTCGGCAGGGTATCGCTGATGCTGACCGAGCTCGCATCCGAGACGCCGTTGTTCTCGGCGGTGATCGAGTACGAGAAGCTGGTGCCGGCGATCACCGGATTCGGGCTGCTCTTGACGATGGCGAGATCCGGCTCGCGCTCGACCTGGGTGTCCTGATTGACGTTATTCGGGTTCGGTCCTGGATCGATCGTGGCCGAAGACGCGACCGCGACATTGCTGATAGTCAGGCCGTCGGCAACCGAAGAGGGCACCGCTACGATGATGGTGATGACGAAGTTCCCCGCCGGCACCAATGTACCGAGAGAGCAGGAGACCACCCCGGCAGCGTGCACGCAGACGGGATTTCCGGGCAGCGATGAGACGAAGTTGACCTCGCCGGGCAGGTTGTCGGTCAGGGTGACGCCGGTCGCATTCGAAGGGCCGTTGTTGGTCACGGTGACGGTGTAGGTCAGGTTGTTGCCGGCAATCACCGGATCGACCGAATCGGTCTTGCTGATCGAGAGGTCGGCGCGCGGCGTCAGCGCATTGGTGTCGGTAGCGCTGTTGTTGCCCATGTTCGGGTCGAGGGTGCCGCCCGGCGCAGCGACGGTGGCGGTGTTGCTCAACATGCCGGTGGCATTGGCCGCGATCGTCGCATTGACGGTGTAGGTCACCGTGCCGCCGACCGGCAGGTCGACGGTGTCGCCGATGTTGCCGGCACCCGCTGCGGCGCAGGTAGCGCCGCCGGCGGCAACGCAGGTCCAGGTGATGCCGTTGAGCCCGGCGGGGAAGTTGTCGGTCACCGCGGCGCCGAGAGCCGCATTCGGTCCGACGGGATTGCTGGCGACGATGGTATAGGTGATCGAAGTGCCCGGGATGTCCGAGGCAGCTCCATCGGTCTTGGTGATGGCGAGGTCGGCGACCTGCGCCGCCGCGACCTGGGCGAGCAGCACGGTAGCAGTGAAGGTGAGTAGCGGCAGCCCGCCGCGGAGCTTGGCAGCGCTCATCACAGCTCCTCCCCGATCATATAAAAGAGAACGATATCGGCTGAGGAAACCATGCCGTCGCCGTTGATGTCGGCTCCTTCGCAGCTGTTGAGGAACAGTTGCTCGATGATCGCATAGCCGTCGAGGTCATCGACCGATCCATCGCAATTGGCATCGCCCGGCTCGACCGGTCCGTGCGTCGGATTGAGCGTCGCGGTTGCCGTCGGCGTCGGCGTCCAGGTGCGGGTCGGCGTGCTGGTCGAGGTCTGCGCCGGCACCGCGGACGTCGCGGTTGCGGTGCGTATTGGCGTCGCCGTGACCACCAGGCCTGGCGTTGCCGTCACCACCACGGCAGTGGTCGTCGCGATCGGCGATGTCGGTGTCTGTTGCGCTTGCGCTTCCGTGGGCGTCGGCGAAGGCTCGCTGGCCGGTTCACTGCCGGCGAGGAAAACCGCGGCGGCGTCGCCGGTCAGCGACGTCGTCGCCAGGTCGAGTCGGCCGTCGGCATTGAAGTCGACGGCGATCAGATCGCTGGGGGCAAGCACTTCGGCGCTTTGAATCGCTTCTTCGACGCCGAGCTCGAGGACGCCGATGCCATCGGCAGCAAAGCTTGCCGTCGCCGCCAGTTGCTCTTTGTTTTGGCCGGCCTCGAGCAGTGCCAGCTCGGAGGGAGCGGCGTCGACGAGCTGCGATGAGGCGATTTCGAACTGGCGCGGTGCGACCTGCTCGAGGGTCAGCAACTCACCGCCGGAGACGTTGGCAACCAACAGCGACGGCGCTCCATCGCCGACTTGGTGCAGGGCAACGGCGGCAGGTGAGCCGATGTCGGTGATCGGCGCCGGTGCAGCGAAGCGCTCTTCACCGTCGCTACCGTAGAGAACGGAAAGGGAGTCGGCGGCCGGATCGACGACGACGAGGTCGATGCGGCCGTCCGCATCGACATCCGCAATCAAAACGTCGGAGGGGGAGAGGCCGACCGCGCGGCGCAGCGATACTTCGAAGACGCCGCCACCCTTGGCGGTCAGTATCGATACTGCGCCCGAGCCGTCATTGCGGTCGGCGTGACACACCACCAGGTCGAGTTGCTGATCGCCATCGACGTCGGCGGTGCGCACGCACGACGGCAAGACACCGTCGATGCTGTACTCCGCCGGCGCCCGGAACTGCCCGTCACCGCTGTTGCGGTAGACGAGCACTGCCGCGGTCGGTGGGAACTGGCGAATGTCGTTGACCGCGACGGCGAGGTCGCCGAAACCGTCGCCGTCGAAATCGGCAGCGGCCATCGCAGCGACGAGGTAACGCGAGCCGGCGAGGTTCAATCTCTCTTCAGCGGCGAAGCTGCCATTGCCGTGATTGAGGAGAACCGACAACGACGGTCCGTCCTCACCGGCTTCATTGAGGGTGACGAGATCGGCAGAGCCGTTGCCGTCGACATCGA